>JACNFI010000110.1 GCA_014384665.1 Candidatus Cloacimonadota bacterium | reverse complement strand
TAAGCTTGCGAAACCTCCGTAATGGTTGTATGTCTTCAACCATTGCGAAGGTCTTCAACCATTCGCAAGGGAGTTTGAGACTATGAGGTAAATAATATAAGTATGCGATTTGCAAAACATTATCTGTCTATTAGCTGTATTTTGATATTATTTGCGTGTGGACTATCAGCAAATGAGGAAATTGTATCAGGTAAAATCACACCAGAGATAATTAAAGTTGGTCAACCAGGACAAATTGAAGTAACATATAACATACCAACTGGCTATTATCAATCTCGCCAGCAAGAGTATTTTTGTATTGAAACTGATGAATTTGATGGTATCATTTTTGAACCTACTATCTATCCTGAAGGTGAAAAAAAAGATGATGGTCATATCATTTATTACGGCTCTGTAACTCTTATTAAAAAGTTTATTATTAATAAGAATATTAAAATTGAAAAAATAAAAGTTTATGCAGGATATCAGCTTTGCGATAGTAAAGGGTTATGCCATTTTCCTGAAGAGGTTGTATTATTATTACCTGTCACAATTGCTCATACTATCAAAAAAGAAAATATTACTAAAACAAATAAAAAAATTTCCACAGAACTTACAACTTCAGATAATAGGTTTAATGAAGTAAAAAAATTATTAGATGACTTTACTATTGGAGGAATTTCCGGGGGATATCAAAATAAAGAAAATTTTATAATATTTTTAGATAAAGCGGTACAATCTGGAGGTATTGCTCAAAATACATTTGCTGGAAAGAATATTTGGTTGGTTATTCTTCTCATTTTACTGGGCGGAATAGTGCTTAATCTTACACCCTGTGTGTTACCAATGATACCTATTACAATTGCTGTGCTTGGAGCTGGGACACAAGCGGAATCTAAAGGGAGAGGATTTTTAATCGGAGGTATATATGGTCTTGGAATGACATTATCTTATGGAACTCTTGGGTTGCTTGTGGTCCTAACCGGCTCTAAATTTGGTGCAATTAATTCTTCTCCCTGGTTTAATATTATCATTGCTATAGTCTTTATTGTCCTTGCTCTTGCTATGTTTGATGTGATTTCTTTTGATTTTTCAAGATTTAGAGCTGGAAATTTGCAAGGAAAAAGTAATAAAGGAAAATTCATAACAATTTTTATAATGGGTGTTATCGCAGCAATACTTGCTGGGGCATGTGTTGCACCTGTCTTAATATCTGTTATTTTATATTCAACAACACTTTATGCAAAAGGTAATCCTGCAGGATTATTACTCCCATTTTTACTTGGAATTGGAATGGCAATTCCATGGCCATTTGCTGGTTCAGGCCTTTCATTTCTTCCCAAACCAGGAAAATGGATGAAATGGATTAAATATATTTTCGGTGTCATTATATTTATTATCGCAATTTATTATGCCTACACAGGAATAAAAATATTTCAACATAATAGTGTAAAGATTACATCGCAAATTGAAACTCCAGATGAAACATCAACTCTTCCGTGGATATATTCACTTCCGGATGGTCTTAAAAAAGCAAAGTTAGAAGGAAAGCCAGTTATGATTGATTTCTGGGCTACCTGGTGTAAAAACTGTTTTGTAATGGATGCAACAACTTTTAAAGATGAAGAAGTTATAAAAAAAATTGAGAACTTTGTTATAATAAAATACAAAGCAGAAAATCTAAAAGAATCCCCTACAAAGGAAATTCTTGAATATTTTGGAATCATTGGCTTACCTTCGTATGCTGTGCTTATACAAAAATAAAATTGTTTTTTAATTATGTATGAGTTCACTATAAAAAGTCTAAAAAATTAAATAATGCAAATTTTTTATATAAATTGAAGTGTGAAAATGAAAAGAATCGGTGTCATTCTGAACAGAACGAAGTGAAGTGAAGAATCTCTAATTACCGACAGTAAAATAAGTTAATAGATTCTTCAACCTGATAAATCAGGTTTCGAGAATGACAAATTTCGGTTTTTTCATTTTCACATATTCCTTTTTATCTTAATATCTTAGTTTTTATAGTAGACTCATGTATATAAAATTAATAAATTTGACAAAAAAGTTAACTTATTCTTTTATTAAATGTAGTTATTTTTCAGGGAGATAATACTATGAAACAACAATTTGTTAATTCTATTAACCTGCCAATTACTGTAGAACAATTCATTACAGCAGTAAAAAATATGAAAAAAGAAAAGCAAGAGAGCTTTATTGAAGATTTACTCGCTGCAGTTAGTCCAGAATATCTTGAAAGTATTAGACAGGCAAGAAAAGATTATAAAGAAGGACGAGTTTATTCTCACGAAGAAGTTTTCGGATAAAATGGACTATCAACTCATTTATACTAAAAGAGCTGTAAAAGACATACGAAGATTAGATTCAAATATTAAGCAACGAATTAAATATGCATTGGAAAAATACAAAGAATCTCCTTTTCAGTTTTCTCAAAAATTGACCAATCCTGTCATGCCAAAGGCAGATCCTTCGGAAACTCGGTTCATATCGTTTTAGAATTGGCAATTATAGAGTTATTTTTGATATTGATGAGGATAAATTGGTTATTTTACGAGTTGGTCATAGAAAAAATATTTATAGAGGAATTTGAAACAGTAAAATTTGGCTGATTTTAAATAGCTAAACTGGAGATATAATAATGACTTAGCTAATATAAAAGGATAACGGAAAAAGGAAAAGGGAAAACGGAGTACGGAAAAGGGAGTACGGACTTATATTCTCCTTCCTCCGTTTTCCGTCCTCCATTTTCCATTCTCCGTCCTCCATCCTCCATTTTCCTTCCTCCATTCTCCATCCTCCATTTTCCATTCTCCTTCCTCCGTCCTCCATCCTCCATTTTCCTTCCTCCATTCTCCATTCTCCATTTTCCTTCCTCCATCCTCCATTTTCCTTCCTCCATTCTCCATCCTCCATCCTCCGTCCTCCATTCTCCACATAAATAATTGCAGAATTTTTATTTGTTCTGACTTGAAAATCACCAATTCAAATATAGTAATTTAATAAATAGGAAGGATGCGTCCGTTCTGTACGCGCTTTTTCATCCTTCGGGGAATAGGCTTATGTCTTGGTTGTCGGGTATTGGTATAAATAAGTGCAGGTTGTAATGGAATTAGAGTTCTATTTTGTTTATTGAATATGATGCTCATGAATATGTGGAAAATTCAAATGATTAATTTGAATAGTTTAGAGATGTTAATTTACAGAATAGGCAATCCCGATGCCATTGGGATTTAATCATTAATGTCATTAATAGGCAGTCCTCAAAAGTATTAGAGGATAAGAAATTAAAACGTCATAATTAGGGAAAAATATTAAATGAATAAAAATCTTTAGTATTAGTTAAAAAGGAATGTTAATATCACAATTAAGAAACAAGTTTGGTGGAATAAAATTCCCTTTGGAGTACAATAAAACATATTATAGATATTAATTTATACCCTTTTATGGGATTTATTCCACCCCATGAAGCACAGTTATTTAAATTAGGGATGGATATAAGTTTATATATCCAAAATTAGGTTTGCTAACTTCTTCACCCTATGCAATATTTACTGTTCTGTGTGGTTTGCCTTGACCTGAATCTATTTAATAATGGCAACATTTTATCCCAGTAAGAGGGATATATGTATTACATAGGGTAAATAGGGGTCTGGTAATATTGTTTTTATATTGTTTTTTAAATTAATTTATTATTCTACCAGACAAATTATATTAACTTTACAAACAAAAAAGAAGAGGTATAAGATGTTAAAAAAAATACGTTTCTTTCCCGTTCAGTTTTGTTACATTTTGATTGTAATTGCTATTATGTTACTTAACATTTCTACGCTTGAGGCAGCGACTGGCAAAAATATAAAGAAGAAAATTTACATTAAAAACACAGACTGGTTTGAAGATGCCACCGATATTCACTTAGTAGTTAAGATTGGGAAAGCCACTGATGATGTATGGAAAAAAGGAAAGTGTACAATGATCTCAAGGCAGGAGGATGGAGTAACAGTAAAAACAGGGCTCTGGGGAGCAGATAAAACACCCTCGCCAAAGACTATGCAACACAGTGTTTTCCTAACCTTCGACTTGAAAATGCCGACAGGAGGTCAAGATGTCGATGATGGCGCTACATTTGAGATTGAACTGCCGAAGGCAACATGTTGTGAAATTATACCCTACCCTTCTTCCTATTGGACAAAAAATGGTGAACATCTCGAGGACATAGATGGCAATGACTGTAGAGAATTATCGATGAAAACCTGTTGGGCACCTTTCCCACCGGGCGACCGGAGTGTCGCGGTATGTCGTGTTCCCAATTGTCTGGACTTGGTGTCCTATACCCTCAGTCCCTTTATAGTCAAGCCCGACAGCGATTGGATCTACCTACCCGAGCATTACGGAACGATAGAGCCTGGCGATACGGCATACGTGGATTTCGAAGCCACAGGCGTCGAGGCAGGCGACTCCTTAATCATATTTTGGGATGAGATAAACCAATACACAGGCGACACCACAAATATCGACTTGCGGACTGTATATGAGGAAGTATATATAGATATTACAGACACCTTGTACTGGGTGGTAGGCGAGCCGGATAGTTCGACAATTGTCTACATCGGCGGAAACGATATCACAGTGACCTGTCCGGAAATTCCAGGTTTCTACCTAGCCGACACTACCTTCGATTGGATATTGGCTCCATTTGAGTATCCAGATGCCTACAGTAATTATGATTGGCTCGCCCTTAATTTCATTCGCACAAGCCCAGATAGAGTTGACACGTCGTCGTGTGAAGTTCGCCGCGGTGATTTCCGCACCACCGCGAGCTGGACAGTCGGGGATGGTCATTTCATAACCAACGATACTACGATAGTGTTCCCGATAACACTCACTCGTGCTGTTCCTGATGAAGATTGGGCATATGTGGAGTTTAAAAACGATATACTGACCTACGAACCGATGTTCCACAAACAGGTTGAGGGAACGATTTGGGCTGATAGTTTCGTGGTCGATTTTCCTGAGGATGAGCTGGAGCTTATTGATAGTCTTTTTATAATAACTACCATGAGATTCGCGCCGTCCTCCTATGACACCCTTATCGCTTGGATTGAGTATATCCCACTTCTTTCACTATCACTACCAATGGATGCAGAAGGATGTCCTGGTTCTTCAGTTTCCATACCATTAACTCTAAACAATCCAGATGAAATAGAAATAGAGGGAATCAATATAACTATAACATTTGA
>JACNFI010000109.1 GCA_014384665.1 Candidatus Cloacimonadota bacterium | reverse complement strand
CCATTTCTAAATCTACCGGTTCTGCAAATAAACCTCCAATTGAAATTAGTAATATGGCTATAATTCCTATAATTATTCTTTTTCCTAATAGGCTCGGCCCGCCTGCCATCTGTCGGGCAGAGATTTCGTTTTTGCTTAACATTTTTTCCTCCAAGTATTTTTTTACAAAAAATTAAATAAATTATTTTTTGTCAATTTTTTTTAGAAACTATTTTTTAAAATAAAGAATTAACACTAAGTTTGACTCCTAGCCAGAAGTTTATAGTAGTTATTTGCCTGTGATTTGTTAATATTTCCTTTCGGGATTTTAGTAAGTGCAAATTCAATAATATATCCATATAGTGATACTATTATTATATCGCCGATTTTTACTGTTTTTGATGGCTTAACTTTTGCCCCATTGATTTGGACCAAGCCTTTATCACATGCCTTCTTTGCAATGGAACGATGTTTTACTATACACAGGTTATCCAATAAACTGTCTATCCTCATAATTTATAACCTCTGCTCTACAGAAAGACGATTTAGTTTCATCTGAAAATCCTTTCTAACTGCAAAGAACGCAAAGAATACAAAGACGCAAAGAAAATAATAATATAATAAAATACATAACTCTTCCGCCATTTGGCGGATTCATGCTTCCTTCATATGAAAATAGCACACGGATTACACATCCCGTCTATCCCGACAGGTCGGGAAGTCCACCCCTCTCAAGAGGGGATTTCATATGATTCCCTCTAATAAAAGGGGAAAAATTCTCCGCCTGTCTAGGCTTGGCCTAGCCAAGACTGAAAGGAGAATTAAGGGGTGTGTCATTTTCACGCTCCTTTGTATCCCGTTCCCTCACCGCGTCTGTGGGTATAATTGGGGATATTCGGAACCTGTAGGTTTCATTTTGTAATTTGTTATCTATCATTTGTTATTTCAATATTATCACCTTTACCTTTACCTTTACCTTTACCTTTTCCTTTTCCTTTTTCCCTTTTCCCTTTTCCCTTTTCCCTTATTGCTTCTACTTTACATCCACATTCTCCGTCAATAAATTGCACTTTGATATTATCAGCAATCTGTAATTTTCTTATTGTGTTGATTATTTTCTCGTTCTTTTTTGTGATGCTATAACCCATTTCCAGGATTTTCAGTGGATTCAATTCCTCCAATTTTGATGTCAGAGTAATAAAATCGTTATGCTTATTATTGATATTTTTTGAGATTAAATATTGCAGTTTTTCTTTTGAATTTTGCAGATGAGATTTTAGATTTTCTAAATATTTTGAACGAAATGTTTGTGAAAACTTGATTTTCAGTTGTTCCAGAGTCAGCCGACACTCCGTAAATCTTTGCAATGAATTTTTTAATCTCAAAAGAAATTCATCTAACTGTTGCATATAATTCAAAAGAAGATTTTTGGGATGGTTTGTTTCCAATCGTAGTTTCAATTCAGTGCATTTGCTTTGTTTATATTGTAACTCGTTCTGAATTATAGTGGTCACTCTTTGTGAGAAAGCGTTAAGTTCGTTTTGGACAGATTGGCGGTCTGGCACAACCAATTCTGCGGCTGCAGAAGGAGTTGGTGCACGCAGGTCTGCTACAAAATCAGCAATGGTAAAATCTACTTCATGCCCGACTGCTGATATGATAGGTATTTCTGATTCAAAGATGGCTCTGGCAACAATCTCTTCATTGAATGCCCATAAATCTTCTATTGAACCTCCACCTCGTCCAATGATAATTACATCTACATTTTTTAACTGATTAAAAATTTTAATTCCTCCTGCAATTTCAGGTGCAGAATCTCGTCCTTGCACCTTTGCTGGATAAAGGAATATCTTAACAGGAAATCTTCGTGTAATGACATTTTTTATGTCTTGAATTGCTGCACCAGTTGGAGAAGTAACTATGCCAATTTTTGTTGGAAATTCTGGAATTGGCTTTTTCCATCTCTCATCAAAAAGCCCTTCATTCTCAAGTTTTTCTTTTAATTTACGAAAAGCGATTTCCAAATCCCCAATACCAACAGGCCTGATTTGACTAACATATAATTGGTATTGACCACTTGGTTCGTAAACTTTTATCTTGCCAAAGCAGATGACCTCCATCCCATTCTCTGGCTCAAAACGAAGATATTGATTATATTGGCGGAAAAAGACGCAAAGCAAGTTGCTTTTCTCATCTTTTAATGTGAAATAAAGATGTCCTGAAGAATGCCTTTTGTAATTTGAAATTTCCCCTTTTACCCATAAGGATGGGATACTGCTCTCTAAAATATTTTTGATATGTTTGGTTATCTCTGTTACTGTAAAAATATTTTCTTGTTCTCTACCAACGGTTGATTCATCAGATAATTTCATAAATTAATCTTGTAATTGTTAAGATTTTTTGTCAATTTTAATATGTTTTTACTTTAAAATTACATAATGATTTTAAAATTCACCAAGCATTCTATATATTTGTATTTAAAAAAAGATAGATCGCATGATGAGTAAAATATTAACCTCAATAGAATAATTGATTGTAAAATATTATACACTTATATTTTAATAAAAAGTGAATTTAATTTGAAAAATTAAATAATTTATCAATGTCATGGTTACTAAGTGATAACCAAGTACAGTGATATGTTTATCGCAAGGATTTCAAAACTACACATCTGATGTCATGAACCATTCTATATCAGAGTAATAATTATATGCAAATTCTGCTTATAAAATTTTCTCCGAATTAAAAAGTTGACAGAAAAGTTTATAGAAAACTTACTATTAAAAAATTATTTACAAAGAAATAAATACTTATATGTTGGAGTAATTATGCGTAGGATTATTTTAATTGGGGTATTATTAGTGGAGATATTTATCATTTCTTGTACAAATAAGACTACCCAACCAGAAAATGATATGGAAAATTTATATAATCTTCAGATTAATCTTATTGAAGAAAATGTTATAGAATTAACATGGAATGGTATTTCTTCAGAAGAAAATAATTCTGTAATAGCCAGAAAAAGAGGAGAATTGCATTGGGAAAATAACCTAATGGAAGTACCGGGAGACATAACCTCGTTTATTGATACAATCCATACTTCAAGTTTTGTAGTTTATTCATATTATATAAAAGAGTTTTCAGAAACGGAGCACCTTGGAACTTCTGATACAGTTGCCTGGTTTTCAGAAGTTTCAGCTCCAACAAACTTAATTGCACAACAAATTAAACAGGATAGTATAAAATTAAGTTGGCACGATAATTCCTATGGAGAGTTTGTATTCAAAATAGATAAAAAAATCGATAATGAAGAATGGATAGGGAATCATATCTTATTTGTTCCAGATAGTATAAATGGTTACAATTCAACAATGTCTTGTACAGATTATAACACAATTGTCGGAGATACAATATTTTATCGTATCTGTGCTGTAAATGGGATTTCAAGTTCAAATTATTCAGAAAGTAATGTGTTTTCATCATTATTAGCTCCAAGTAATCTTCAAGCATCTATAGAGAATGATTTCATTGAACTTAACTGGATAGATAATTGTCTAACAGAAGCTGGTTTCCTGATTGAACGAAAAGAACATGATAATGAATTTGAAGAAATAGGAACCGTAGGGCAAAATGTTACTTCTTTCTTAGATATAGATTTAGATCCTTCAAAAATATATTATTATCGTGTTAAAGCTTTCACCGAAGAATATATTTCCGGATACTCAAATACTGTAATTGGGAATATAGATCATGAAGGAGTATGGGTACCTCTTGATTATCAATCAATACAAGAGGCTGTTGATGCATCATATACAGGCATGGGAATTGTTATTTTACCTGGTATATATTTTGAAAATATTGAAGTTTATGATAAATATCCCATTATAACTTCTTTTTATTCAATTTTTGGAAATGAAGAATATATTGAAGAAACAATATTGAACGGGAACCAAAATGGAAGTGTTATATCATATAAAAATTGTGATGCAAATACACTATCAATAAGTGGTTTAACAATAGAAAATGGAACTGGAAGTTATGCAGATGTAACTGGTGGTGGTTGGTATTACTATTCCGGTGGTGGAGTACTTTGTGAAAATTCTAATTTAAATATAGAACATGTGATTATTCAACAAAATAATACTGGTTGCGGTGGTGGACTCGCTTGCATACAAATGAGTAATTGCGAAATATCGAATTCTTCAATCATGAGTAATCAAGCAGATTGTAATTTGTCTGATAATGGGGGTGGAATATTTTGTTTTTATTCAAATCTTTATATAGATAATACTGTAATATCAGATAATTCTTCCGGAACAGATGGAGGTGGTATAGTATTTTTGAATTCTGTTTCATCTATAGCAAACTCCTCAATTTTAAATAATTCAGCAGGCGGTAATGCTGGTGGCATATATATCAGAAATAGTTCATCTGATGTTACTTTGGAAAATCTTCTGATTTCTGGAAATCATTCGGGTAATTGGGGTGGTGGTATCATTAGTTCTCATTCTGACCCAATAATAAGAAATGTTATCTTATCTGAAAATTCTGCTGATAGAGGGGGAGGTATAGCTTTTAGCTCTTACCAAAATCCTGTATTTGAAAATATTCTAATTATAAATAATTCAGCATTTTTTGGTGGTGGCATATACACTTTGAGTGTTGATGTAAATATAGACAATGTTACTTTTTATGGAAATAATGCAAGTTTTGGTGGTGGTGCTTTATATTGTGACCATTATGCAGATCCTGTAATTAGTAATTCAATATTATGGAATAATTTACCTCAGGAAATATATTTAGAAGAACAGGGTCTGCCAGGTAGTATGCCATCAATAACAATCCTATATTCAGATATTATGGGCGGAGAAGAGAATATTGTATCATTCGATGAAGGAAATATATTCTGGTTAGAAGGGAATATTACAGATAATCCAGAATTTATTGATCCTGTGAATGGAAATTTCCATTTACAAACATGTTCTCCCTGTATAGATGAAGGCAATCCCGATCCAGAATACAATGATACTGATGGTAGTAGAAATGATATGGGTGCTTATGGTGGACCTAATGGAGATTGGTAAATTATAGTTTATTTCCAAGACATTTGTGGCATAAAAGGAAACTAAATTATTTATACAATTAACCACAGATTTGACAAGTTGGGCAATGTTGAAATTTGTATTTTGTTTTCTATCCGAGAGATCTCCTTGGGTAATTGAACCTTATTAATTATTCCGTATTTGAGATGATGATACTATTTGATGTATGAAAAATTTAAATTAAATATTCAAACTTATATAAATCTTTATATTTGGATAATCCTAAAACTACCTTTTAAAATAATGAAAAAGAAAATAGCCGTAGCAATGAGTGGCGGATTGGATAGCACCTTTGCCGCAATTTTATTAAAAGAACAAGGTTATGATATATTTGCTGTAACTTTGCAGATGTTTTGCCCCCACCATCCTGCTAAAGAAAATAATCTTATAAATAAAGCGGCCACTTTCTCAGAAGTTAATCAGATTTGCGATGCTTTAAAAATTCCACATATCTTTATCAATGCTGAAAAGAGATTCTCAGAAGTAGTTATAGAAGATTTTTGTGAAAGTTACCTTCAAGGCAGGACGCCCAATCCGTGTGTAGTATGCAACAAAAAGATAAAGTGGGGATTATTATTGGACAGAGTTTTAGAATTGGGTGCCACACATTTAGCAACAGGACATTATGCAGGCATTGAATTTAATCAAAAGCACAATCGTTATTGTCTTAAAAAAGGAATGGATAAAAGCAAAGACCAGTCATATTTCTTATGGGATTTAAACCAGTTTCAATTTTCACATACAATATTCCCATTAGCTGAACATTCAAAAGATGAGATTTTAAAAAAGATAAAAGATTATAACCTTCCTGTTGAGAATAAGTCTGAAAGCCAGGAAATTTGCTTTATTCCAGATGATAATTATAAAAACTTTTTGAAAGCGAAATATCCTGAAAAGATTTCTTCAGGAAATATTCTTAATATTGAAGATGAGATAATTGGCATGCATAAAGGTTATCCATTTTATACTATTGGACAGAGAAAAGGACTGGGCATTTCTGCACCAGAACCGCTTTATGTTGTTGAAATCAGAAGTAAAACCAACGAGATTGTTGTAGGGCAAAAAGATGGTTTATATCGGACTGAACTGTATGCAGAAAGATGCGATTGGATATATTTTGATAAATTGAAGAAGCCAATATCTGCAAAAGCAAAAATACGATATAATGCTGAAGAAAAATCTTGTAAAATAATTCCCAAAGGAAACAGGATTAAAGTAATTTTTGATGAGCCCCAATTAAGCATAACTCCAGGCCAATCTGTTGTTTTTTATGATGGAGATTATGTGATTGGCGGTGGGATAATTCTCAAAGCTTGACTTGATTGAAAACTTGAATCAAATTTTAATAAATTGGTTTGTTTTAATAAAAAAGAAAATAATTGTGAGGTTTAAAAATGAAAAAAATAATTTTATCTTTTACCTTTTACCTTCTAATTTTTTCCTTTTGCCTTTTAACTTTTTCCTTCTCTTTTGCAGAAATTCCAAGAGAATACTTCCACAAGAAATGTGATGCATTCGGCAAAATCCCTTCACGGGCAGATTCAGTACATTCTTACGACGCACTTTCCTATGAAATCAATTTGCAACTATTCCCGGAAACAGAATACATTTCTGGAAATGTGCTTGCAAAAATCCAGGCAAAGGAAGATAATCTAACAGAAATTGTATACGAATTAGAACAGTTGAATGTTGATTCTATCTTTGTAAATGGTAATTCTGCTCAATTTTCATACGATAATCAAATAATTACTATAACACTTGACCAGAGTTACAACACTGGAGATACACTCTCAACACAGGTTTTTTATCAAGGAGAACCGACTCTCAGTTCCGATGTCTATCATACAGGAATTCACTGGGGAAATTATATTTACACATATTCAGACCCGAATGGAGCTCGCTTCTGGTGGCCCTGTTATGACCATCCGTGGGATAAAACAACAACAGAAATGAATTTAACTGTGCCAGAAGAAATGCTGGTCGCATCTAATGGAATTCTTGAAAATGAAATTGATAATGGGGATGGCACGAAAACATTTTGCTGGAACAATACAGACCAGATTGCTACTTATCTTGTATCAATTTGTGCGGGCAATTATGCAACTTTTGAACAAGATTATGAGGATATACCAATCATAAATTATGTTTATCCGGGACATCTTGGTCTTGCACAAAACGACTTTGCCTGCATTCCAACTGCAATGGGTGTCTATGAAAATCTGTATGGTGATTATCCCTTTCAGAAATATGGAATGGCAGAATGTGGTGTTTTTGGTGGTTGGGGCGGAATGGAACATCAAACTATGACCTCTATTGGAAGTGCCTTAATAGATGGACAGGCAACTTATGATTGGATATTTGTGCACGAACTCGCTCATCAATGGTTTGGAGATTGCCTAACTCCTCTAACCTGGGCAGATGTCTGGCTTTCTGAAGGATTTGCTGTCTATTCTGAAGCACTTTATGTGGAAGCAACACAAGGCTTTGACGCAATGTGCGATTATGTAGCGACATCATTTCACCAATATTATCTAAACTGGGCTGGGGGCAATTCTTATACAACTTATGACCCGCCATACAATATGTATTTTACACCAGCAACTTATGAAAAACCCGCTTCTGTCCTGCATATGATAAGATTAATGGTTGGTGACAGCACATTCTTTAATATCCTTCAAACATATTTTGATACCTATAAATATGGCAATGTGGTAACTACAGATTTTATTGATGTCTGTGAATCTGTCAGCGGAATGGATTTACAAGAATTTTTCAATGACTGGATTTTCGGCAGTGGTGTGCCAAGTTTGGAGTATTATTATATTTATGACCCAAATACAATTATGTGTCCTGGACTTTATATTATTATGCGCTCTATATCAAACACAGATACAGAATTTGAGATGCAAGTGCCTTTTTTAATAGAAGATGCATCTGGCACCTACCCAATTTTAGCAGATGTAGAACCCGTTTTTACTCAAAATGATGTTTTTGTTTCTCACCCTTTAGAAAGTATAATATTTGACCCGGATAATTGGATTTTACATCGTGGATGCACAAAAATCTTGCCAGTGCTTACTTCAACTTTACCAGGAGATAACTTTGTCTGGTTATGCTGGGAAGAATTTTCAGATACTCTCCCTGACTCATATTATTCCATTTACAGAAGTGAAATATCTGGTTCTGGTTATGAAAAAATAACTGAGGTTCCAAGCGACGAAACTTCATTTGTAGATACAACTGTATTTAATGGAAACACATATTATTATGTTATAACTTACGGGGTTCATTGGGTTTCTATAGAAGGAGGGTATAATGGAGAAACAGAATTTTCTAACGAACTTTTTGCTACACCAATGGCTTTTCCAATGGATAGTGGAATCCTGTTAGTTGACGAAACAAGGGATGGCTCAGGTGGTCCTATAGACCCTTATGATGCAACTGTTGATAGTTTTTATAATGAAGTTCTTGAAAACTTTCAGATTACTCAATATGATTATGAAACTGAGGGGGCTCCTGATTTAAGTTTGCTTGCAAATTACTCAACAATTATCTGGTATGATGATGATTTTAACCAGCATCTTATTGAAGATGAGATAGAAAATCTTGCTTCGCTTGTCATAAGCGGAGGAAATTTACTTATTTCTGGTTGGAAAACAGCAGATTATATTCCGGAATCTTTTATGCGAACTTTTTTAAATACTGGGAATACTATCCTTATTAACGAACCTGATTTTCTTGGTGCGCTTGGAGAGGACGACTACCCTTATATTGATGTTAATGGTGACTTCGTTCCTGCTTGGAATGACAGATGGACTTATGTTGCTACATTTGAAGATACTCCTTTAGAAAATGTTTTATATAGATATGATTCCTTCTCTGGAGATAATGCTGATAAGCCAGTTGGTATTGTAAATGCTCTTGATGATAAAAATGTAGTGGTCCTTGGTTTCCCGCTTTATTTTATGCAAGGAGATGATGTAAAAGCATTCTTTGAGAGAATACTGTCTGACTTTGGTGAGGGAATGGGCGTAGATGATAATTCCAGATACCAGATACCAGATACCAGATTATCAAATTGTCCAAATCCATTCACAACTTCCACTACGATTTCTTTTAACTTAGCCACCAGGCTTCGCTCCGCTTCGCCCGGGCAAGCAGAGATAAAAATTTATAATATCAAGGGACAGCGCATTCGCAAATTAAAAAGTGAAAATGTAAAATGTAAAATTAACGAAGTTGTTTGGAACGGGAAAGATGAAAAGGGCAAACAACTGCCAAGTGGAATATATTTCTATAAACTAAATATCAAAAATTCACCAGTTAAAAAAATGATACTTCTAAGATAAATTTATTTGATAAAATATTTTTTTACTCTTTAAGTAACTTTTATTTGACAAAATTATTTTAATTATTATTTAATTGTATTTATATTTTTGGGGAGAAGATGAAAGCAAGAAAGATAGCTTTATGTCTAATTGACGAGATTCTAATAATCCGTTCAGCTATTATTATGCCTTATTTTCCATTTTCTAATTTTGCATTTTACATTTTCCACCCCCCAACTTGCAACTATTAAGCAAGTTACACAAATATAAATTTTATATATTCCTTTCCAATAGCAAATACATCTTTGTTATTGGAAAGAATAAATTCATTCGGATTTACCTCTCTACTGTCTCCTTCAACGGTAGATGAGGTATATTCTGATGGTTGATGGAGTGTTGTTTTTTGATTGCTTTGTTAATGATTCTGAGAGAGGAGGACCTGTTACTTACCCGATAACAGGAAAATAAGACGGGTAAAAAAATTTAAGAGGTGATAACAATGTTCAGAAAAATATATACAACAATAATATTTCTTTTTGTAGCATTTTGTGGTCTATTAATTGCTGGGCAAGAAGTAAATCAAGTAGTGGCAACTTTAAATTTGCCACAAGTACCTTGGGGTTATTCCAGCGAAGACGAGGTTGATTTCATAGCTCCCGGCACTGGAAAATACAAAATAACATTTGAATGTGGGATAGAAGATTGGAATCAATCATATAGTGCATGGATAGATTTCCTTATTTATGGAATATATCCTGAGTATCACTCAAACCAAGCTGGTGAGTCAATACCCTCTTGGCAGGATCATCTGACTAGAACGATATATGTTGATTTGGAAGAAGGGGTTGAGTATACACTCTACGCTTACTTTTATAATTCCTGGATAACCTTAACAGATGTAACTGTTACCGCTACCTACAAGTATACCTATGAGCGTGATTTCATGGTCTCACTTCCATTTAACGAATATTTTCAAAATGTTGGTGATTTCATAACCTTCAATTCTATGATGGCTGATAATGCAAACGCAGATGGTTCATACTTTGATTTTACTGGTTATGCCTGGGCTGATCCCAATTTTAACATATATGAATATCATCCTAATTTTCAAATGGATTTTCAAGGGACAATTAATGATATTGTTACGATTCACCCACCATTTAATTTTTATGACCTAACTGAACATATCTATTTCCAGGAAACCTATATTCCCTGTCCTTTTCTTAATAACTGTTCAAATTCTGTAGAATATTTAGGTGATTTCGAAATGGTTGATTATGCTGGTAATCATGTTTATTTTGGTGATATATCTTATCCTGATGAGAGAAAGTTCAACTTTGAATATGCACCGAATTATGCAAACCTAACTGAAGAAGAGTTTACTGTTGCATCGTCTTATGATTGTCATCCGTTTTTGCAATGGCCTGAAGAATATGCTAATTTCTTTACTATTAATGGATTGGAGGATTACTTTGTAACACAAATAGAAAGACGGAAATGTGATCCCAGTGGGAATCCCATTGAACTCTGGAGTGAGCTTACTACAATTTCCCCAGCATGTTCTACTTATAAGGATGAAAGTTTAGAATCCCCTGATCCAGATCCGGAACCAGGCGGCATGTTTGCTATTAAGGGTATTGCTCAATATCGAATAAGATTACAGCAAACCTCTGCTAATCCTAATTATGGTGCAGATTGGGCTAATCAGATCTGTGGTGAGTCTCCAACTCATGGGATATATTATGGACATAATGAAGGTGGTGCTGGGAATATAAAACCAAAGTTGTATGGAGTCTTCAATCTGAATGTAACAGGTTTTCATAATCCCACCATATCATTTACCATAAAGGATAATTCTTATGCCAATACATCTGTAAAGATATACAATATTACAGGTCAGTTAGTTAAGACATTACTTGATGAACCACTGGGTAAAGGTCCACATACTCTTGCCTGGAATGGAACTGATAAGAATAATAGAAATGTTTCTTCTGGAATATATCTTATACAGATTTGTCGTGGTAATGAAAGGACAGCAAGGAAGATTAGTTTGCTCAAATAATAAAAACAGGAGGAGGTAACTTTTACCTCCTCCAAAATTTTGTGATTGAGTATGACACATATCCCCAATTAAATTGGGTGCACAAAATAACACGAAAAGTATTATTAAATTTAATTTGGATTTCTTTGTACGATAGTATAACAACCAATACAGTGAGAGGAAAAATGTTGAAAAAATGTTTTTATACCGATCTGTTGGTGGGAAAAATAGCCGCACTTTTGAGTAGTCTTATCATATTAACTTCCCTATCTTTTGCTGATACTCATATTCCAGGTGGAAATGTAAGTGGCACATGGACTCTTGACAACAGTCCATATATTATTGATGGTGAAATCCAGATACCAACCAATGACCTGTTGATAATTGAGCCGGGTGTACAGGTAATTTTTTCCGGACATTACAAGTCTAACATCTATGGCAGACTGTTAGCAGTAGGAACTATAGCAGATACCATTACTTTTACCATTGATGACACAACAGGATTTTCAAATCCAGATACAACTGCGGGTGGCTGGCATGGCTTAAGATTTTACGATATAGATACAAACGAGCAGGATAGCTCAAAAGTAATTTACTGCAAACTAGAATATGGAAAAGCTCTTGGTAACTGGCCAGATAACGAAGGTGGTGCTATCTATTGTAACAACTCTTCTTCTGTTTTAATAAAGAACTGCTTAATTAGAAACAATAGAGCAGATGATTATGGTAAAGGTGGGGGGATTTATTGCAATGAATCCAATCCTAGTCTAAATAATGTTATCATAAGCAGAAATTATGCAACACGTAGTGGAGGAGGTATTTGCTGTGACTATTCCAATCCAATTTTGCAAGATGTAATTATCAATGAAAATTCAACTGGTTCTACTTATTACGATGCTGGTGGAGGTGTTTGCTTTTATCACTCCAGTCCGATTTTAGATAATGTTATCATTAGTGAAAATAATAGTCACTATGGTGGAGGCATTTCTTGCCAGACTTCCAGTCCAATCTTAGCCAATGTAACTATTTATGGAAATACAGCCAACTGTGGTGGTGGTATTTATGCAGATGATTATTCCTATCCATGTTTAACAAATGTAACTATCAGCGAAAATGTTGCTGAATATGGGGGAGGAATAAGTGGCAATCAGAATTCCAGCCCAGTTTTATTGAATTGCATTCTATGGAATAATGCGTTAGAAGAATTCTATTTGATATATGGTAGCACAGTAGCAGTAACCTATTCAGACATTATGGGTGGTTGGACAGGGGAATGCAATATAGATGCGGACCCTTTGTTTGTAGATCCAATTAATGGAGATTTTCATTTAACTGAGTTTTCTCCCTGTATAGATGCTGGTGACCCTGCTTCACCGCCTGATCCAGATGGCACGATATCAGATATGGGTGCATATTATTTTCATCAGAGTGATATTATCCCGCCTATTGCGGATTTCTGTGCTGATAATACTACTGGAGATGCTCCTTTAATTGTCAACTTTACAAACCTTTCAATACCTGGTAATGGAACAATTATTTCCTGGAATTGGGATTTTGGTGATAACACTGGTTCAGCAGAACAAAACCCTACTCATACTTATGATAACATTGGAATATATACGGTATCGTTAAGAGTAATAGCGGAAAATAATGGTATAAATACTGAAACAAAAATAGATTATATCACTGCGTTTGGACCTGGTCTACATATACCTGGTGGTAATGTAAGTGGCGTATGGGTAATTAATTTCAGTCCTTATATTATTGATGGTGATATTGAAATTCAATCAGGCGACTCATTATTAATTGAATCTGGTATAGAAGTGCTCTTTTCTGACCACTACAAATTTAAGGTCTACGGTAGACTGCTGGCAATAGGAACCGAGACAGATACTATTATATTTACTGCCCAGGATACTCTGTCAGGCTGGCATGGCTTAAGATTTTACGATACAGATATAAATGGGCAGGACAGTTCAAAAATTTTGTATTGTAAATTGGAATACGGTAAGGCTACCGGTAATCTACCTGATAAGTGTGGTGGTGCAATCTATCTTGCAAATTCATCTGACATTTTAATAAAGAATTGTGTAATCACAAAAAATAGTGCTGATTATGGTGGAGGGCTTTCTTGTGATAATTATTCCAGCCCAGGTTTAATCAATGTTACTATTAAAGGGAATACTGCATCTTATGGTGGCGGAATTCACTGTAATAATAATTCCTATCCGACTTTAGAGGGTGTTACTATAAGTGAAAATACTGCATTGTTTTTTGGTGGCGGAGTTTATTGTAATGATAACTCGGGTCCGAGTTTTAGTACTCTTAATCTCTGCAATATATTCTTGAACTATGCAGGTTTGGGCAATGATTTATATGCTCTTTATAATTGTCCTACCATTGATGTGATTGTGGATACTTTTACTGTATTACAGCCGGATAATAATTTTGCATCCCCAATTGATAACTTTACCTTTGATATTCTTCATTGCAAGGTAGAGCCTGTTAATGCAGACCTTTATGTTAGCCCTGCTGGTAATAATAATAATAGTGGTTTAACTCCTGATGAGCCATTAAAAACAATCTCTTATGCCCTGGTAAAGATTGCTTCAGATGAGACAAATCCACATACAATCAATCTATCAAATGGGACATACTCCTCTTCTCAAACAGGAGAGATATTTCCATTAAATTGTAGAAGTTATGTTTCTATTCATGGAGAGGATGGAATTTCAACTATTTTAGATGGTGAAGAAGTAAGTGGTATTTTATTCTGTAGAAATGATAGTATTCTTTTTATAGAAGATATGACCATTCAGAATGGATGTGCTTCGCTTGGAAGTGGGATTTACTGCTATGAGTCAAGCATAAGTGTAAAAGATGTTACCATTTGTGGAAATGGTTATTTTTCAGGTAGAGGTTATAGTTCTCAAGAGAGAGTGGATGAATTCTATCCTATTTTGGATGGTAAGAAATTAGAAAGAATTTTTTTGTATAGAAGCAATAATTGCTTTAATCCAGAGGATATTCATCTTTTGGATTATGGTTTTATACATTACAATAAAATGAATAACAAAAATTTCGCCATATATAAAGAGGACACCCTTGGTAAAGAAAGATTCATTCCCTGTGGTGCTGGAATTTTCTGTGCTCGTTCTATTATAAATTTAGTTAATGTAATTATCAGTGGGAACGATGCTGGTGATAATTTGGGAGGTGGAATTTATTTCGAATATTCCAATGCAAGTTTGGAGAATGTGGAAATTACAGGAAATACTGGGGGTTGTGGTGGGGGAATCCACTGTTTTAATTCCAGTCCGACTTTAAATAATGTTACAATTTTAGAAAATACTGCTTCTAATTTTGGTGGTGGTATTTATTGTTATAATTCCAATCCAAGTTTCACGAATGTCACTATAAACCAAAATTCTGCAGATTGTGGCGGTGGAATTTTATGTGATAATTCAAATCCTGATTTAGACAGTGTTACTATCAGTGAAAATACTGCTGTAAACGGTGGTGGACTTTACCTTTATGAATCCAGTCCGATCTTATCTAATAGTAACATTACAGAAAATACTGCTAAGTTTGGTGGGGGTATTGCTTTTGATAATTCTATAATTAATTTTGATACTGAGAATCGGTGTAATATATACTTGAACTATGGGGGAACAGTAAATGACTTATATGCTAATTATAATTGTCCTGTTATTGATATAATTGTGGATACTTTTACAGTATTACAGCCAGATGATTATTTCGCATATCCAACAAATTATTTCACCTTTGATATTCTTAATGGCAAAGTTGAGCCAGTTAATCAAGATTTGTATGTCAGTCCTGGTGGTTCTAATAATAATAGCGGATTAACACTTAATGAACCATTGAAGACAATTTCTTATGCTTTGGTAAAGATTGCTCCTGATACGACAAATCCACATACAATCTATCTATCAAATGGGACATACTCCTCTTCTCAAACAGGAGAGATATTTCCATTAAATTGTAGAAGTTATGTTTCGCTAAATGGAGAAGATGAGATTTATACTATTCTGGATGGCGAAGAATTGAAAGGTATTTTATTCTGTAGGAATGATAGTAATTTTTCCATCAAAAATATGACCATTCAGAATGGTCATACAACTTTTGGAGGTGGAATTATTTGTGAATTTTCTAACATAGATATTTCAAATGCAATTATCAAAGATAATTTTTCGGATTATCTTGGTGGTGGAATTTTATTTTGGCATTCCAGTTCAAGTATTACCAATGTTACAATCAATGGAAATACAGCAGACATCGGGAGGGGTGGAGGAATTTCCTGTGATTATTATTCTAATACCTTTTTAATTAATGTTATTATCAGTAATAATAATTCAACAAACGGTGGTGGGATATCCTGTTATGATAATTCTATTACAAATTTTACCAATGTGACTATCTCCCAAAATACAGCCATTGAGGATGGAGGAGGTATTTATGGCTCCAATATGAATTTATTGAATTGTATTTATTGGAATAACTATCCTCAAGACATAACTTCAAGTTCTGTTATAGCAACATATTCAGACATTCAGGGGGAGTGGACAGGCGAAGGCAATATAGATGCAAATCCATTATTTGCAGACCCGGGAAATGGAGATTTTCATTTAACCACTGATTCGCCCTGTATAGATGCTGGCATTCCAGATACAACAGGACTGAATCTGCCGCCTTTTGATTTAGATGGATATCCAAGAATTTATAATGGTAGAATAGATATGGGTGCTTATGAATGGCAGGGATTTGATATTGATGAACCACATAGACCTGTAAGATTTACTGCATTATATCAAAACTATCCCAACCCATTCAGCACATTCACCACAATTTCTTTTAATTTAGCCACCAGGCTTCGCTCCGCTTCGCCCGGGCAGGCAGAGATAAAAATTTATAATATCAAAGGCCAGATAATAAAAACTTTCCGAATCCCAAAATCCGAATCCCGAACCCCGAATGTAGTTTGGAATGGAAAAGATGAGAATGGTAAGCAAGTTCCAAGTGGAATTTATTTCTATAAACTAAATATCAAAAATTCTCCTATAAAAAAGATGCTCCTTTTGAGATAAAAACATAATTATATTAGACAAAAAGGACAAGATGATATTTATTTTTACCCTTTTTTAAACCTTCCAAACTACTTACTGCCTACTGCCACTGCCTACTGCCACTGCCTACTGCCAACTTATCTTATACGGTATTATCAACTGTACTGGCTCGTGCGAAACCATCTTAATCAAATCCTTTTCTTTTAGTAAATCCTCAAATAAATCTGGATTAGTTTGTTTCAAATACAAATCAACAATCGTCTCAACATCAAAAAGGTCTCCTTCTTTCAATATATCAATAAGTCCCTTTTGGGCAGGTAAAACAAGCACAGAATAATCCGCAATTTGTGCTAATTCTGCTGCTTTAGCAATGGCATCATCAAGTCCACCAAGTTCATCCACAAGTCCGTTTTTTACAGCATCTATTCCTGTCCATATACGACCCTGTGCCACTTTTTCAACTTTATCAAGGGACATTTTTCTACCATCAACAACTTTGTCTTTAAATTCATTATACACATTTTCCATCAAAAGAGTCAAAGATTCCTTATCATCCTTTGATGGTGCAAAATTAGGTGATAAGAAGGTAGAATATTTTCCTCGTTTTATTTGATATGTGTTAATATCAGCCCATTCCCGTAGATTTTGCCAATTTGGAAGCATTCCCACCACTCCGATTGAGCCAGTTAATGTATTTGGTTGTGCAAAGATATAATCCGCACCGCAAGAAATGTAGTATCCACCAGAAGCCGCAATATTTCCCATAGAAACCACGATAGGCATTTCAACATTTAGCTTTTCCAACTTTTCCCAGATAATATCTGAAACCAAAGCACTTCCGCCAGGACTATCCACTCTGAAAACCAATGCTTTTACTGACTTCATTTTTTGAATTCTTTCCAATTCTTTTGCGATGTTTTCAGGAGTAATCTGACGATAATTTCCACCGAACATCCGTACTGTATTAGACATTACAATAGGTCCCTGGGCATACAAAACAGCAATTTTATTGGCTGAATGGAAGCTGGTCTGTGCTGGATATTCTGCAATATCTACCAAACGATAATCTCCCAGAATGTTCTTCTTAAACTCCTTTTCAGAGGTTAGAACATCAACCAAATTCAAATCTAAAGTCCTTTGCCCCGAAATCAAAAAGTCAGGACGGGTTTCCATTATTGCTTTTACTTTTTTATCTGAGAGATTTCTTGATTCTGCAAAGTCTTTAATGTCCTGATTGTATAAATCATCAATTAGTTTTGTAAAACTTTCTCGCATTGGTTGTGACATAGTTTTTCTGCTGAATTGTTCTCCTGCACTTTTATATTTGCCTTGATGTAGAACTGTGAATTCAATTCCCAGTTTGTCCAGCAAACCCTTATAAAAACTAATTTCAGCCCCAACACCTTTTAATACAATTCCGCCAGACATTGAAGGATTAAGAAAGATGGAATCTGCAACCGAAGCAAGATAATATCCTTTATCATAAACAAGGTCAAAATAAGCATAAATCTTCTTGCCTGAGTTTTTGAATTCCAGCAATTTCTCTCTTAATTCTTTTGTAAGACCCCAACCCGCTTTATAGAATTCAGGTTTTAGAAAGATGCCTTTGATGCGGGCATCTACTTTTGCTGCATCAATTTTCCTGCAGATTTTACCAATTGAGATTTTCTCTTTTAAGAAAGGAATTCCTTCATACAAATTGTAATCATAGTGCATTCCACCAAGATTTAGTTCCAAAAAACTGTTTGGTTTTATTACAACCTTTTTCCTGGCTGGGATGGATTTTACTAAAATAATGGTGGACAGCACAACAAAAAATCCGATGATAGCAAAAATCCATAGTATAACTTTTCCTATTTTTTTCATTTTTCCTCCAAAGTGTTAAAATTTAGGAGAAGAGTTTGAAGGCTATCAAAAAATAAAGAAGAAAGACACTTATTCTTTACGCTTTTTAAGTTGATAGAGAAAGGCTAAATCTTCTTTATCTTTTGGTCTTATGCCTTGCTTAGTTTTAATCATTGTATCAACATCAGCAACAATTATTTCGACTCCTCTCCACAAGAATCGTTCAAAGTTTGCTTTTTTATAGTCAATTTCTCCTACCTTTTTTATCAGATCAATAACAAACTCATCGGCCACTCTAACCACTTGATATTCATCAACATCGGTTAGTCTTAATTCTATGACTGCATTATCAGGGAGATAAGAAAGAGCTTTTTTTGTATCCTTTTTACATTTTCATGTGAGGAGTCAACAAGCAAATCTATATCTTCTGTAGCTCTGGGAAGCCCATGATATATCATAGCAAACCCACCAATAAGAACATACTTTACCTGTTCCCTGTTTAGATACTGACAAAGTTCCAACAAATCTTCTATTGTTGGAGGTCTGGTTTCTCTCCCAGAAGCATCTGATGACGGCACTGCTCTGCCTCCTTAAAGGTACTAAAACGATATATCCCTTTGGGAATATATTTATCCTTTTTCTTACGAAACTCTACTGCAAATTCTAATAACCAACTTGCCCTTTCAAAAGATTCCACTCCTTTATGGAGCAACTGTCCTCTGTTTCCTATAGTCTTCATATCTTTATCTCCATTTGGGAAGATGTAGAAAAATTTATGCATCTTTCAAAAATGCCAAAAAGTAGGTAACACTTTTTGTAACACAATCGTCTCGATTGTGCGGGCAATTGGGACAATTGCCTTACACTTCATCCCTTAATTTGTAACCTATCTCTGAAAAATGCCAAAATTTACTTTATATTTTTTTAGAGTTTTATTATATCTGTCAAGAAAATGAATTCTTCAATTCCTAATTCTTCCGGTCTTCGTGAAAAATCAAAATCTTTATTTTGCATAAGAATCTGGTAATCTATCTTATTTAAATAGATTCTCAAACTGGTTCTCAACATCTTTCGCCGATGTTGAAATGTATGGTCAACAATTTTCCAAAGGAGACTTTCATCTGATACATTTGGAATTTGCCTTTTAGGAATAAGTTGAATTACAGCAGAGGTCACTTTTGGCTTTGGCCTGAAAAGATATGGTGGAACTTTGAATAATTTTTTTACCTCAAAATAGAATTGTACTTTTATAGACAATTTTCCATAATCTTTACATCTTGGTTTGGCAATAATCCTTTCTGCAACTTCATTTTGAATCATAATTGTGATTGATGAGAAAAATTGACGACTTTCAATAATTTTGAAAATAATTGGTGAAGTAATTTGATAAGGAAGATTCGCAACTATTTTAATACTGTTGGAATAATTTCGCAATTGCGTTACAAATTTGGCAAAATCAATTTTAAGGATATCCTGATTTATAAGACGCAATTTGGGATTTGATAGATTCTCTTTCAGATAATCAATCCACTTTTTATCAATTTCAAAAGCATAGAGTTTTCCACACTTTTTTAGCAATTTTTCCGTCAGAATCCCTTTTCCAGAACCGATTTCCCAAACGATATCTTCTTCTGAAATATCTGCTAAACGAACAATCTTTTCAGAAATATTTTTATCAATCAAAAAATGCTGACCAAGAGATTTTTTGTAAAGCATTTTTAATCGTAGAGGTAGCAGAAATTGAATAACCTCAATAGTTCAAACGGGATTTGAAATCCTGTTTAAACCTTTAAACCTTTGAACCTTTGAACATTATTCCACAACAACATTTACCAATTTTTTTGGCACAACGATAATCTTTTTAATCTTTTTTCCTTTAGTATATTTTTGAACTTTAGGGTCAGCAAGAGCCAATTTTTCAACTTCATTTTTTGAAGTATTTTTATCAACAATTACTTTACTTCGCAGTTTTCCGTTAATTTGAATCACATAAGTAATTTCATTTTTCACCAGAAATTTTTTATTGTATGCAATCCATCCTGATTCTAAAATTGATGGTTTATGTCCAAGCATCTCCCATATTTCTTCTGCCAAATGTGGAGCAAAAGGTGAAAGGAGTTTAGGAATGACTTCTATAGATTCTCTATAAATTGCTTTTTCAATATTTGAACTATCTTCATTTATATTGAAACTTGTCACATTATTAAGGTGTTCCATAATAGCAGCAATTGCGGTATTAAACTGCATCCTATTTTCAATATCTTGTGTTACTTTTTTTATTGTATGATGTGTGCTGTATCTTAAATTTCTTAAAGATTGCGAGATTTCTATATCTTCATCATAATTTTTTGGACAATGTATTAGAAAATCATTTTTTTCAGAAACCAGTATCCAAATACGATTAAGAAAACGGAATGCACCTTTGAGACCTTCATCGTTCCATTCAACATCCTTTTCCGGAGGAGAGGCAAAAAGCATAAAAACCCGAATTGTGTCTGAACCATATCTGTCAATAAAAGATTGAGGGTCAACAATGTTCCCTTTAGATTTGGACATCTTTGCTCCATCTTTAGTTACCATACCTTGAGTAAGAAGATTTGTAAATGGTTCATCAGTTAATGTCAACCCGATATCTCTAAAAAATTTATGGAAGAATCTGGCATAAAGCAAATGCATGCAAGCATGCTCAATACCACCAATGTATTGGTCAGCTGGAAGCCAATGAGAAGCAATTTCTTTATCAAATGGAAGTTTATCATTTTTTGGGTCACAAAAACGAGCATAATACCAGGATGAATCAAAAAAAGTATCCATTGTATCCGTTTCACGCTTTGCAGGTCCTCCACATTTTGGACAGGTTGTGTTAACAAAATCTGATACAGTTGCAAGTGGATTTTGAGTAGTTTTTCCAACCTGAACACTATCGGGTAGCTTTACCGGAAGCTCATTCTCTCGTACTGGAACAATCCCGCATTTATCACAATATATAATTGGTATGGGAGTTCCCCAATATCTTTGTCTTGAGATGCCCCAATCACGAAGACGATAATTAACTGTTTTCTTTCCGATACCTTTTTGTTCCATCCATTCAGAGATTTTATTAATTGCTTCTCTGCTTTTCATTCCATCAAACTGCTCTGAATTTGTCATTATTCCGTCATCAACATAAGCTGATTTCATTTTTTCTAATTTAAGTGACTTGTCCCAATTTTGAATGACAATTTTAATCGGTAACTCATATTTATTGGAAAATTCAAAGTCGCGCTGGTCATGAGCAGGCACACACATTACAGCACCACTTCCATATTCCATCACAACATAATTTCCAATCCAGATTGGAATTCTCTCGCCATTCACTGGATTAATGGCATACCTGCGGGTGAATATCCCTTCTTTTTCTGTATCTTCAGCAGTGCGTAAAATCTTATCTTCATTAATGATTCTATTAACAAACTCATCAATTTCTTTCTCATTTGGACTACCTTTTTTCAATTTTCTTACAAGTGGATGTTCAGCAGCCAAAACCATATATGTGCAACCAAAGATTGTATCTGGACGAGTTGTGAATACTGGGATAATCTCATTACTTTCGGCAATCTTAAAAAATATTTCTGTACCATAACTTTTCCCAATCCAATTTTTCTGCATTGTGATAACTCTTTGAGGCCACTTCCCAAGTTTAGAATGGTCTAATAATTCTTCAGCATAATCTGTGATTTTAATAAACCATTGTTCAACTTCCCTTTGTTCCACCTTAGTTTCACATCGCCAACAATACCCGTGCTCTGCTTGTTCATTTGCAAGGACTGTTTGACAAAATGGGCACCAATTCACAAAAGATGACTTTCTATAAATTAGTCCCTTTTCATACATCTTAAGAAAAATCCATTGATTCCAACGATAATATTCTTCATCGCAAGTTGCAAATTCTCTGTCCCAATCATAACCAAAGCCAATAGATTTAAATTGTTTCCTCATCTTTTCTATATTTTGATGGGTTGTAATTTTAGGATGTGAATTATGTTCTATAGCATAATTTTCTGCAGGCAATCCAAAGGCATCATAACCCATTGGTTGCAAAACCTTATACCCTTGCATAATCTTATATCGTGCAACAGCATCTGCAATTGAATAATTGGAAATATGCCCCATATGAAGTGCACCAGATGGATATGGGAACATAGAGAGCAGGTAATATTTTGGTCTTTGGTCCTGCTCATTTACATAGAATAATCTTTTCTTTTCCCAATATTTTTGCCACTTTTTTTCAATCTCTTGAAATGGATATTCCATTTATCCTCCAGTTGAGAAGAATTTAATTTATTTGGTTATTCAAAAAAAATATGGCTTATTATAGTCAATTTTTTTGTTTTACAAAATTACTATATGGCCAACAATTCTATAAATAAAAAATCTTATCATTAAAAATATTGACATAAAATTTTTTACATAATTAAAAAGATTATATGAAAAATATTATATTTATTCTGAGTGTGATAATTCTATTTACTTTTCTGTGTTGCAGTTATGATGAACCAGAGCAAAAGGATACCATTCCACCTTCAAAGGTACATCTAATACCTCACTTATGTGATGTGGGAGACTCTGTATGCACAGATAGAACGAATGGAATTGATGCAGTTCCAACTGGAAGTGAACTCACATACAATTGGATGAAAATCCAATGGGACGGAACCCCATTAGAAATAGATGGAGATATTCACCATATAGATATTTCCAGATTTTACATAACCATTGATGATACTGTAATATCATTTGTAAACCAAATTGTATATGAACCAGATTCTACAATGTATATAGACAAATTTACTGACCTTGAAGGTTCTGGTATTCAAATTACTCAGAGGGAATGGTATTATTACATTATACCTTATGATGAAGCTGGCAATTTTACTGTTTCTGATACTGTTTCATACAAACTGTTATCTGTGCCAGGATTGATTTGTCCTGTAAATAATGCTGAATTTAATGCTGATGAAAATATTTATTTTTCCTGGGGTAATGTTAGTTTGGCTATCTCATACCGTATTCTCTTTTTTGACCAGAATTATAATCTACAATTTACTCAAGACTTTAATGATTCGGAGTGTAATATAGTTCCGAGTGAATCAGGGCTTTATTCAGGTTATTCATACATCTGGAGAATAGATGCATTTGGTATGGAATACGACCCGGGCAAGAAAAGCGGTTCTGAATCTGAAGAACGAATAATTCATTTTTCCCAATAAAAATAATAAAAAATTGACGAAAAAATATCTAACAAAATTTTACAGTCCCATTTATAGAACGGAGATAATATGAAAAAGATAGTATTTATAATAATTTTTTTGTTTTTATATGCTGGCATAAGTTTGGCTCAGGACAGCTCAACATTTCCAGTTAGTCCAGGTACTGCTGCTTATAGTTACACAGGCACAATGGGAGATATAGACCAGTTGAGAATTTATACATACATTTGGGGACAGGTTAGAAAACCTGGATTGTATATTGTTCCTGATAATATTGACCTATTGGCTTTAATCTCACTTGCTGGGGGACCAACAAAAGACGCTAAATTGAGCAAGATTAGAATTGTGCGACCTACCTTGAACGGTAAGAATAACGAAGTAATTTGGATCAATCTAAAAAAATATATTGATAATGGTGATAGAACCATTATCCCTTTATTAAAAGCTGGGGACACAGTTATTGTTTCCGGAACGGTTTATTATGGCTTGACGCGAGCTTCAAGTTTAGTCTCTACAGTTGTGTCTATTTTTAATATTTATTTCTTATATTTGAATCTAATTAAAGATTAAGAGAGAAGGAAAATGGCAAATTATCCTGAAACTGTCCGTAGTCCTGATATAGTCGGCATGGAAGGCGGACAAGAAACAGAAATTAAACTAAGAGATTATTATAGAATTATTTTACGACATATACGATTAACAATTGTCATATTTTTAATCGTTGTTGCTGCAACAGCATACTATACTATACAAGCGCCACGAATTTATCAAAGTTCTGGCAAAGTTCTGCTTGAATTACAAAAACAGACTGACTTATTCTTTCCTACAACCGGATTTGGTAGAAATGACCTGAATAATCAAATGGAAGTTATTAAAAGTCCTCCTATAATGAGAACAGTTGTAGAAAAAATAACAAGAAATCCAGAAGCGGCTACATTCCCAATACTTGCTGTAACAAGTCCAGCAAAAGCTATCGCGGGTGGAATTGATGTATCTGCAAAAAGAGAAGTTGATATCATTGATATTAGTTATAAGTCAATCAACCCGATGGAAGCTCAGGCTGTTGTAAATGCAGTAATTGATAGCTATCAGGAAGAGAATCTAAAATATTCACGAGCAGAGGTTACCAATGTAAGAGAATTTTTAGAAAAGCAACTTGATTTTACTTCAGAAAAATTAGCTATTTCTGAAGAGGACTTAAGAGCGTATAAAATTACACATGAGGTTTTTTCTCTTTCTGATGAAACCACAGAAATGATTAAGAATATGGTGGAGTTTGAAGCTGAATTCAGTACAGCTAAAACTGAACTGCAAGTTGCTCAGGAAAAATTGAGTTATCTCAAAACTGAATTAACTAAATTGGATGAAGCAATAGGAGAAGATATTATTTCAATATCCTCTCCAGTTTTAGAGCAATTACGGCAAAAACTAATTGATAATGAAAGTAAATTAGCAATTATTCTTACAAAAGAAGGTTACACTACTGAACATCCTGAATTAATGGTATTAAGAAATGAGATTGATAATATTAAGTCACAAATGAAAATTGAGATTGATAAAATCCTTCAAGTTGATGAATATACTTTTAATCCACTTGATAGACGGCAGCAACTTTTAACTGATATTGTAACCAGTGAAGTAGAATTTCAAATAGCCAAAGCAAAGAAAGATGCTCTTGAAAAAGTCGTTGAACAATATTCAATTAAAATGTCTGCTCTTCCAGATGCAGAATTAGAACTCGCCCGTCTTGAAAGAGCAAAGGCTCTTAATGAACAAATTTATAGTATGCTTATAACCAGATATGAAGAAGCAAAAATCTCTGAAGAAGGCAAGGTAAGCAATATTCGTGTATTAGAAAGAGCAAGTTTGCCTGGTTCACCAGTTTCTCCAAAAGTTAAAATGAATATTATGATTGCAATTATTTTAGGACTTGGACTCGGTATTGGCTCTGCGTTTTTGTTAGATTCTTTAAATACAAGAATTAACAATCTTTCTGATGTGGAAAGATTTGTTAAGCTCCCAATACTGGGAACCATTCCAAATATTCAGGTTGACCCTGAACAATTAGAAAAGATAGAAAATGAAATTAAATCAATACCTGATAAAACTCTAAAGGAAAAATTAACAAAGGTTCATAGACAAATGGCTGCTCACCTTGTTCCTCATTACAACCCCAAATCACCAGTAGCAGAGGCATACCGAACATTCAGAACCAATATGGTATCAATGCCAGAAGCACAGGATGCAAAATCCTTTTTGATTACAAGTTCTGGACCAAAAGAAGGAAAAACTACAACCGTTGGTAATCTCGCTATTACTCTTGCCCAGATGTATTCTAAAACTCTTCTTGTGGATTGTGATATGCGTCGTCCTATGATTCATAATCTTTTCTTTCTTAAAAGAGAAAATGGACTATCCCGTTATTTAACTGAAAATGGAGTAGAACTCTCAGAAATTATTAAACCATCTGGTATTCCTAATCTGGATATTATCACTTCCGGTCATGTGCCACCAAACCCTTCCGAGATACTTTCATCCAAAAAAGTGGAGCAATTTTTTAAAGAAGCAAAAGAACAATATGATTATATCCTTGTTGATTCTCCACCAATTATTGCTGTTACTGACGCGCTTATCTTAGCCAGAAAAGTTGATAAAATGGTCCTTGTTGTGAGAACAAATTTAACAGAAAGGGATATTATCAATCAAGCAAAACTATTACTTGGCAATGTTGGTGTAACTGCCGTTGGGGTGGTTGTTAATGGGATAGAAGTTAAAAAGTATTACAGCGGTTATAAATATTATTACTACTATTACTATTACTATTATTATTCAGATGAAGATAAATCCGGTAAAAAGAAAAGAAGAAGACATCATAGACATCCAAAAAAAATCTTTGGCAAAAGTTAATCTTTTTTTAGATATACTTTCTTTAAGAAAAGATGGTTTTCATGAAATCAAAACTATAATTGCAAAAATTCATTTAGCAGATAGTTTAAGATTTAGATTGACAGATCGTTCAAATATACAGATTTCTTGTTCTCGTAATCAAATTAAAAATTCCGAGAATATAATTTTCAGAATTGCTTGTTTTTTGAAAGAAAAATATAAAATTAAAAGTGGCTTGGATATAATTCTTAAAAAGAATATACCAATATCTGCTGGTTTGGGTGGAGGAAGTTCTAATGCTGCAGTCACTATCAAAATGTGTAATACATTATGGGATTTGCATTTATCAAAAAATGAGATGCATACAATAGCACAAAAGTTTGGAAGTGATATCAATTTTTTCCTGGAAGATGGGCTAGTTTATCTTACTGGAAGAGGGGAAGAAGTTCGCCAAAAATTTATCACTCCTACAGTGGAAAACTTGCTTCTTGTCAATCCTCAAATTCCTATTTCAAGCAAAGATGCGTATCTATGGACGAAAATAAAGCCCAAACAAAGAGTTGAA
>JACNFI010000108.1 GCA_014384665.1 Candidatus Cloacimonadota bacterium | reverse complement strand
TTTCACGGGAATGACACTTGTCTTGGCGAAGCAAGCCGTAGCCAGAAATGAAGTGAAAATACCCATTTTGCAGAACCCATAATAAATAGCTGTAAAAGGAGATGAAATGAGAGAAACAAAACTTGCAATTATTGGATGTGGTACTGTGGGACAGGGATTACTTCAGATAATTAAAGACAAAAATGCAGATATTGTTGTAGTTGCAATTTCCGATATGTTAAAAGGTTCATTGCTAGATCCAGATGGAATTGATATTTCCCTTATGCTCGATATATTAAGCAAAGGTGGAAAAGTGGATGACTTTGATAAAGTCAGTCCCTCTGCTGTAAGGGGATTAGATGCTATTGAAACTATCCGACAATGTGATGCCGATATTGTTGCTGAAATGACTTATACAGATATTAAAACAGGCCAACCAGCTACTTCCCACATTGAGGCGGCACTAAAAAAAGGGATGCATGTAACTACTTCCAATAAAGGTCCTGCGGCATTGTATTATAAAAAACTTTCCAAACTGGCTACTGATAATGAAGTTAAATTTCTGATAGAAGGAACTGTTATGAGTGGAACACCTGTTTTTAATCTTGCTCGGGAGTGTTTTGAAGGATGTAAAATTTCAGAAGTAAAAGGAATCCTGAATGGGACAACCAACTATATTCTTACACAGATGGAAAATGAAGGCTGGTCTTACAAAGATGCTCTTAAGAAAGCCCAAGAATTAGGTTATGCAGAGGCAGACCCTACTGCTGATGTAGAAGGATACGACGCTCTGGCAAAAGTGGTTATTTTAAGCAATGTGCTTTTAGGTGGTGATGTTAAACCAGATGATGTCCAATGTGAAGGAATTAGCAAAATCAGTTTGGAAGATATAAAGTCCGCAGCAAAAGAAGGAATGCGATATAAACTTATCGGCTCTACAAAATTGGAAAATGACAAGATAATTGCGGCTGTCAAACCTGTAAAATTGTCTTTATCAAACCCTCTTGCAGGAGTTGGCGGTGCAAACAATGCCCTTACTTTTAATACTGATTTATTAGGAAAGGTTACAATTCAAGGAGCAGGAGCTGGAAAAATTGAAACAGGTTACTCAATATTTGTAGATATTTTAAATACTATTGGCATATGATAACTATTCAGCCACGAATATACACAAATGAACCCGAAAAAAAAATTTCATATAAAAATTTATTAGATGAAGTATTTCTTACATTATTAGTATTCGTGTTTATTAGTGTTCATTCGTGGCTAAATAAATAATTGGAGGAAAAGATGAAAATGCTTATTGGCGGCGAATGGGTTGATAAAGAAGAAAAAATTGAAGTAAAAAATCCATTCAACGAAGAGGTTATTGATACGGTTCCAAGAGGAACTAAAGAAGATGTGAAAAAGGCAATCGCTTCAGCAGTTGAAGGTTATGAGATAAACAGAAACCTTCCTGTTCATACGCGGGTTGAAATTTTGCTAAAGGCAGCAAGCCTGATGCAAGAGCGGCATGAAGAATTATCAAAAACTATTGCCACAGAGGGCAGTAAAACAATTCGTGAAGCACGAAAAGAAGCAACTCGTGCCATAAACACAATCACACTTTCAGCAGAAGAAGCAAGAAGAATTATTGGCGAAACAATCCCATTTGATAGTATGCCCGGCTCTGAAAATCGTGTCGGCTATTTCTTCCGCTTCCCAATCGGAGTAATTGTGGCAATCACGCCTTTTAATGACCCGTTGAATCTGGTTGCCCACAAGCTTGGTCCTGCAATCGCTGGAGGAAATTCAGTTGTGCTAAAACCTACAACTGTCACTCCTCTTTCTGCTTTGAAACTTGGTGAAATTCTGCTCAATGCAGGTCTTGCACCAAAAATTCTAAACATTGTAACTGGCTATGGTCACGAAATTGGAGATGCGCTCGTTACTGATGAAAGAGTTAGAATGATATCATTTACAGGCGGAACAGAAGTAGGGCATGAAATTGTGAAAAAAGCAGGACTCAAAAAAATCGGAATGGAACTTGGTTCAAACTGCCCGGTTATTGTAATGGATGATTGCGACCTTGAAAAAGCAGTGGAATGCTGTGTTTCAGGTGCTTTCTGGGCTGTTGGGCAAAATTGTATCGGCGTTCAGCGACTGTTTATTCACAAAAATATCTATGATGAGTTTGAGAAAAAATTTGTTGAGCGAACCAAAAAACTCAAAACCGGATTTCAACTTGATGAAGATACAGATATGGGGCCGATGATTACTGAAAATGAGGCGAAACGAGTTGAAAATTGGATTAAAGAAGCAAAAGAAGTTGGCGGAGAACTTTTGACCGGTGGAGAAAGAAAAGGCACGCTTGTTCAGCCAACAGTTATGAAGGATGTTCCGAAAAGTTGTCATCTTGGACACGAAGAGGTTTTCGGACCTGTTGTGATTCTATATCAAATTGAGAATCTTGACGAGGCAATAAAAAAAGCAAACAGTGTCAAATACGGATTACACGCAGGTATATTCACGAATAATTTGAACTCTGCTTTCAAAGCAATTAAAGAAATTGATGTTGGCGGAATAATGATAAATGATTCCTCGGATTATCGTATTGATGGAATGCCGTTTGGTGGTGTTAAAAATTCCGGACTTGGTCGTGAAGGCATCCGATTTGCGCTTCAGGAGATGACTGAACCGAAGGTTGTTTGTTTCAATCTATAGTAATATTTATCGTTTCGTTTATTGGAAAAGATTCGTCCAGATCTGTTGGGATGGATAGATCGAAATCTATATGGAGAATATACGCAATGCGTTTACATAGAAGTTAGGCGAAATCGCCGCAATCTATAATTAGAGTTCAATATATGGATACAAAAACTAAATTGATAAATGAAGCAAGGAAGTATTTAGGTGAATTCAAGTTATCTGAAAACTATTTAACTGCTGGTTCAGTATCAGCAGCATTAATAACAAAAAATGGCAATATATATACTGGTATTTGTGTTGATTTAGCATGTGGAATTGGCTTTTGTGCAGAGCATTCAGCTATCTCTGAAATGCTTAAGAATCGTGAAACTGAAATTGATATGTTAGTTGCAATAAGTGAAAATGGTATATTACCGCCTTGTGGCAGATGTAGAGAATTAATGCTACAGTTAAATAAAAATAATAAAGAAACAAAAATAATCATTGATGAAAATAAAATTGTAACCTTAGGAGAATTATTACCATATTCATGGATATGAGGTATGCGGCGGCTTCGCCTAACAGCGTGTTTGCGACGCTTCGCTAAATTGCTTAAAGGCAACTTCGCAAACACGCAAACCGTTATGCAAGATCAATCATTAATGAGTTCTTAAAAATATGATAAAATATAAATTAGGATTAGATCCTCCCTGATTAAATCGGGGAGGGGCCAATCCTAAAAACATCTATTTTGCATAACTCATCAATCATTAAAGAAAGGAGAAAAAATGAAGAGGTTAGTATCGCTTACATTAATACTGATTTTGTGTATTGAAATTTCTATTTGGGCAACGGAGAAAAGTGAGCCAAAGGTACCTCATGCAGGAGGTGATCTTACTCCTGTAGAAGCATACGAGATGCTCATGGCAGACCCGGAAAACACTTTCCTCATTGATTGTCGCACAATGTCAGAGTATGAATTTGTAGGTCACCCAGCTATGGCTTATAATATCCCTTACAAGTTTTGGACTCCAGAAGAAGGGATGATAGTAAATCCTAACTTTGCAGAGGATGTTATGGAAAAGTTTAATAAGACCGATAGACTTCTTATAATTTGTAGGTCAGGAAAACGTAGTTGCTTTGCGTGTGATATATTAATAGAAGTCGGATTTGAGAACATTTTTAATGTGTTGGGTGGCTTTGAGGGTGATAAGGTAAAAGATCAAAACAGTATCTATTATGGTTATCGTAGAAACATAAGAGGTTGGCAGCACGATGGCCTACCTTACACCTATGAGTTGAACGATGAGTTAATCTATAAATTACACTCACCATGTGGTTGCGAATAGAAGATATTATAAATCCATCTTATTAATCTGAAAATTGATATAATATTTAATCTAAAAGGGATGATTATCTTCATTTAATGATACTGTAGAAAAAGTCCAAATTTCTTTAAATTTCTAAACTATAAATTTTTCTATAGTCTAAAAAGCTTATAAAAAACTGATATCAAGAAAAAAATATTCTTCTTTTCGAAACGATAATCTTTTCCATGTGGGTCTCCACCGGAAGTGGCTCTGCAAAGAACAGAGTCATTAGTCAATCAAAGAGGTAGATGTCGGTGGAATAATAATTAACGATTCGTCTGATTAACGTATTGATGCAATGCCGATTGGCGGTGTAAAAATTCCGGACTTTGTCGTGAAGGAATCAGATTTGCTCTTCAGGAGATGACAGAACCGAAGGTTGTTTGTTTCAATCTGTAAAAATCAATACTTATTTCTGGACGATATTCATAATTATGAATAAAAAAACATACACAGTTAGGGACTTACCAATTGAAGACCGCCCAAGAGAAAGATTGCAAAAAATCGGTGTTGATAATCTCTCCACTCAAGAACTTCTGGCATTGATAATTGAAAAAGGCGGCAAAGGACAAAATGTTTTAACTGTTGCCCAGAATCTACTTGCTCATTTTGGCAATCTGAATAAAATGAAAAATGCAAGTATTGAGGAATTGAAAAAAGTAAAAGGCATCGGTTTTGCTACTGCATGCAAACTTCAAGCTGCTTTCAAATTAGGTGAAAAATCAGAAATCCAAATTAAAAAGTATGGAGAAAAAATTGAGGGACCTGAAAGTGTGTTCAAACTTTTGCGAAATGAAATCGGAAATAAAAAGAAAGAGAGTTTTTATATCCTTTCATTAACTACACGAAATAATTTAATAGGTGTAGATAAAGTATCAACTGGCACATTAAGCGCAAGCCTGGCTCACCCAAGAGAAGTATTTCTACCAGCAATTAAAAATTCCGCATCAACTGTAATCATTGTTCACAACCATCCTTCAGGTGATACTCAACCTTCCGAAGATGATTTGGAAATTACTAAAAGATTAGTAGAAGCCGGTAAGATTCTGGGGATTGAAGTGGTTGACCATATTATTGTTGCAAAAAACAACTATTTTAGTTTTAAAGATAAAGGGCTGATATGATTATGAAACATACATGTCCTGAAAACAAATCGGGACGCCCCATTAAATAGGAAAAGAGATTTAACGGGGCAGGCAAAGGATGATGAAAATAACACACCCCCTCCCCGACAAGTCGGGAAGACCCCTCTTATTAGAGGGGAAT
>JACNFI010000107.1 GCA_014384665.1 Candidatus Cloacimonadota bacterium | reverse complement strand
AATCCAGCCTCATTATCTAACTGAACTTCATAAGTATTATCTGTAACTTTTATTCCAGAACTTGATAATGTTAATGTTGCTCCGTCCAACTTAATATTTATGCTGTCATCTACTGTTTCTAATCCGCCTGTAACATCTAATAGAGCTGTTATAGTAACATCTGCATCTGCACCTGGTAGAATATCATTTTCTCCACCTCCTAATCCATCTCCAGCCACTATGTCTTTATTGGTAGTAAGTGTTATTGTTACATCTGAATCCGCACCAACAAGAACATCATCAGCACCTCCACTCATTCCCGTTCCAGAGGCAACAATATCTTTTAATATGGTAATGTCTAAAGTAACACTATCTCCCGTTGCAGAAGTAACTATTTCATTAGCAGTTCCCTTTATTTTAAAAGTCTCTGAATCCAAATCTATTGCACCAGTTCCACTATCAGCAGAAAAATCTAAATCCTGTGCTGTAACTAAAGCATCCGTGTAAGTTTTAATTGCCTTTTCGGTTGGTATTGCATTATCTGAATCACCACCCAATCCAGCATCAGTAGAAAATTCCGTAATATCAGTTCCAGATTGAAATTTAACCGTTCTAATATACATTGAATCAACACCAGTAATATCTCCACCTGTAATTGATACTGTTCCATCATATAAAATTACTGCCTGAACCGTATCATTACAGTTAAATATTCCATCCCAGATAGGTGAACCTTTTAGAGTGTCTGCTTCAAATGTTACATCTTCACCAGAGGCTCCTATAGTAAAATCTGAATTTCCTTGATAACCAGGAGCATAAATTGGTGCGTCAAACCAATAATATTCTGCATCCCAAAACATCAATCTGTCATAATTTGATATAACTATTTTACAAGTATCAGGAGTAGCACTATCGGAATAGAAGGTAATTTGTCCATTAAACACTCCATCTTTCCCTAGCTTTAATGTATCTCCAACTTGTCCTTTAAAATACAAGGTGCTATCCGTCCCGTCAACTCTAATCCCTTCCCATGCTCCTGCAAATATTCCCAGACTGTCAGAACCAACTATATCAACTCCTGTATCTAAATCATCTATAAACGCAATACCAGGATAACCAATTTCACCATCCACAAATAATGCCTGCTTCTCATCAACTCCGCCACTTCCATCAGCAGGTGCTTTAATTTTCATTATTGTGTTATTGTCTATTCCAAACCCATAACTCTGGACTAATCCATCAGTAGTATTAACAGGCATATCCATAATAGTAACCTCTCCTGCATTTTCCTCTATTTCTATATTCTGAAATCCTGACCAGGGAATATAAGTAACCGCTTCTGTTTCTCCAATGGTCAATACTTTTGTAGTATCACAATGAAAGTATAAAGTATCTTCATCACTTCCAGAACTTTTTTCTGCTATAATGTAAGTATCTTGGTCTGCGTCTATTACACCGCCTAATCCTCGCCAATTAGAACCATCATATCCTTCATATTGATTGTCGTCTGTGTTGTATCTTATCATACCCGAGTTTGGAGAAGCAGGTCTCTGTGCAGTAGTTCCTGAAGGAATATCCAGTAAATCATAAATGTAAAGTGTATCTACTGTCAATATTCGCAAGTCTAATGAGTCAAGAATTGCATCTTCCGAATTGACAAGATAAAGAATACCATTTTCCTCACTGTAAATCAATATCTGGTTTGCTACAGGTGCCTGTATTTTTGCATCCCCTACCCTGTCAGTGTAAAGTGTAGTGGTTGCGTATGTCGCTGATGCCATAAAGATAAGCACTATAAGGAAAGTAAAGAATTTCCTAATACTCATAATTCCCTCCTTTTATTTTTATAATTCCATTTATATTTATAACATTCAATAGGACATTCTCCAATATAATCCAAAAATTGTCTTGTTGATTTGGTTGAAATGCCTATTCTGTTACTTGCAGGCAATCTTGTTGTTTTGAAATCTAATTTATTTAATTGTTCTACTAACCATTTTACATCAGAAATTGGGAATCCGCAAGTTGCTAATTGAATACGAGGTCTACCATATTTTTGATGAAGTAAACAGCCGTCGCCAATCATCTCTTGTCTTAAAACCAATGGAGTTAATTTTAAATCTTTTGGGATAATTTTTTTATCTTTAGGATACCATCTTTTGTAAATTGGTAATAATTCTACGTATCGTGATGAAACATAACAATAAGTATAACAATTCCATCTTTTATTATATTTTTTTTGAATTTTACCTGTTTGTTTTATACCAAAAGAACTTAATGTATTTGAAATATATTGAATATATTGTGGATATTTTGAAGTATATCTAAAATAAGCAGAATATTTTGAATGTGAAGATAAACAACCATCTCCCAATAATTCACCATCTATCCATTGTCTTGTTTTGTTAGATAATTGACAATGATTGGCTCTTTGTAAGTGTTTTGCTTCACTCACGGAACGAGTTTGAATATTGAGTTTTTTTAACCAACGCCATATAGTCATATAGCTACAATTGCATAATTTTCCAGTCTGATATATATTTAATTTTTCAATTAAATATTTCTGTTTTAACCAATCCTTATCCTTATATTTTTTCATATAGTCATTTTATTTATCTAATTTATTTTTGTCAAATCACTTCTCTTTCATTATCCAGTCTATAATATAAGTCACAGTACTGTCGTCCACGGTACAGGCAACTTTCACCACAATGCTTGAGTATGCGTTGTTAATGTTCACGTTTGCCATGTCACCATCGGACAGAGCTGTGGCTCCTGGATATTCATAGTAGATTGTTCCACCATTAACGGGATACCTGTAAATTTTAAAATTTAAGTCATTACTGCTTGACCCCGTATTTTTGATTGATACTGTCATAAAAGACCAATCCGCAAAGTAGATTGTTGCGGCATCCACATAAGAAGTGGTGTCCCGTGTCAATGTTCCAGAAGTTCCCTGCTCATATTCATTTTGTGCGGCAACTAAAAATGTCGCACACATTGAAATTAATAAAAACATTCCAATTTTTTTAATCATTTCAATCCTCCTATATTATGCTCTTTGTAAAGTAATCGTTATATGTAAACCAGCCAATTCAGTTCCATTTGCGGACAAAACTATTCCCAGTCTGTCATTATCCGCAAATGCCTTGGCTGCATTCAATGTTCCTGTCCAAATTGTTTTTGCTGCATTCTTCAGACTAAATCCATTATTTGTATTGTTTGTCAATATATCATCTCCTGTTCCTTTTGCTTCTGTTCCCGATAATCGTTCAAATTGAAGGTAGCAAGTTCCCGCAGTAGCCTCTGCTGTCTCGTGTATTTCCTCAATACTGACTATCCCATAATTTCCGTCAGAAATCCAAATAGTCCCATTGACATTTGCCGTTTTACAATTCGCCGCAAGTGTCTTGTTGTAGGTCAAGACTATATAGGGCGAAACTTTAATACTATCTACTTTTAATTTATCAACCGTGAAATCAAAACTTCCAGCTGTAACTGTGCAGTCACCGTCAAAATCCCAAGCACCGGCTATTGCCTCCGTTGCCGATTTGTCAACCAAATTCTTATTTGCTATCCCGGCCACAGTTCCATCAACATCGGTAAAAGTTAATGTATCAATCCCAGTCACAGAATTGTCTCCCATTATTATATTTCCTGACATTGTCCCACCATCTAATGCCAAAAATGGCTCCAAATTGATTGGCACAGGGTCATATCCATTTACATTAGACCAAGCTCCACCCGTAGATGTCTGAACCAAGAAATATCCACTATCCTCATTGTCTATCTCAATTTCCCATTTTCCATAACCTACTTCCGTGTAATCACCACTATTCGCAGTATTTCCTGTGTATTCGCTACTATTTGCGCCTGCAACAGTGGAATTTCTTAATCTGACCAAAGCACCAGGATTGTTTGCTGTAGAAAAAGCAGTACCATCTGAATTTTCTATGTAAAATACTCTTGTTATGTCTGCCATTATTCCTCCTATGTTATCCCAACATCCCTTCCGGCATGTTGAGCTATATTTGTGTATCCCATGTTATAATATTTGGGATTCGCATATTTTTTGTCTCCCAGACCACTGTCCCTTGAACTTCCACCTCTTGCCATTCCCGAATCATAAATTCCCCAAGAGTCGTCAGAAGTCTCCTTGTAAAGAAATTGTAAATCATCTATCATGTCTCTCGTATAACACACAATATGCAATTTCTGTCCCAATGCCCTTTTTTCTATAAAATTTACTATCTCAAATTTATCAGCAAGAACTTTAAAATAGGTAATATTCACAGAGGAACCTGGCCAACCAGGTTCTCCAGATCCATAAATAGGATATATTACAAAATGTTTATCATCCCAATCTAATTGTTGGTAATAATATAAGGCTTTCATAATATTATCCTGACTATTTGGATAATTATAATCCATTAAAATTAAATCAAACTTATAATGGTAACCTATTACTTTTTTTTTAATATCATTGAATATATTTACAAATTCATCTTTAATCTCCACAATTTCACGAAAACTACTTTGGTCAACTTTCATACTAGCCCAATGCCAATTATCATCATAATAGAAATCTAATCCACATTTCCCATATCCGAACGGTATTTTCATTATATATCCCCTATCTCAAACATAGTAATATTGGTTCTTTCCTTTATTCTGTCAATGCTCCACTCTATGTCCTCCACCATCCAATATTTGCTGTTGTATTTAATGATATTGCCTAAATCTTTATCCTGATAACCAAACATCTCTATTTCTTTCTTGTGTTTGCCCTGCCCATATCTGTCGTTGTAATATCCAATCAAATCTTCCATTCTTTCCTTTGACGCTGGAAATATTTGGGATTTTAGGTCATCAAACTTGATTTTCACCACTTTTGTTGAGATAGAGCCCATATCGCTTTCACCCAAAAGACTCCAATTTGCCGTGTCTTTCCTGTCAGTGAAAGTGACGGTAATGCCATTTGTTGTATAATCAAGATACCAGACTATATCTTGAGTTATACAAAGTTCTTTTAATATATCTGAAAGTGTTATATTTTCAAATACGAAATTAAGATGTTGTGAGAAACGGTATATTTCATATTCGCATTCATCAGCATAAGCGTATGTCATTGTATAATAGGGCTCCATAAATTCATTAAGTATTATTTCTCCAGTTGTTATTGGTGTAAAGATATAAGTGGGTTCGGGTTCATAAAGTACTGTTAATTCATTGTTATCGCTAATATAAGTCATATTATTGTGAAATCCTCCAGAACCAAGAAATTCATCGCAACAATCAATTACTCTTGCCCAACTTCCACCATCAAAA
>JACNFI010000106.1 GCA_014384665.1 Candidatus Cloacimonadota bacterium | reverse complement strand
ATTCGTTGAAAACAGAATCCAAATGACTATGGATAGCTTGAGCTTATTTGAAAATGAAACTGCTCAATTTATGAAAAATAATAATATTATTAGTTTGAGTGAACAATTGAAAGCTGAAATTGAAAAAGCAGCTGATATGAAAGCACAAATTATGGCGAAAGAGGTAGAACTTGATATAATGAAAACAAGATTAACACCAAACAACCAAATAATCGCAGATTCAGAAATCGCATTGAAACTTCTTAAGGATAAATATGGTGAATTTTTTGATCACTCAAGTTCAGATGGACTTTTTCTTAATTTAGAAAATATACCTAACTTGCAAAAGAAATATGCACGATTGCAGAGAAAAGTAGTGTATTTCTCAAAACTATTGGAATATCTAGGACCACAATATGAACAGGCAAAAATAGAGGAAGCAAAGGATGTGCCAACTATTCAGATTCTCGATAAAGCTACAAGACCAGAATGGAAAGATAGCCCCAGAAGATTTAAAATTATTATATCCGCTGTCTTTATAAGCTTTATATTTTCAATAATCGTTATTTTACTTAGACTAAGTATAATAAATTATAAAAAGAATATGCAATAAAGATGAATAAAATCTATAAATATGTTCTTTCACTCACATTTCTCATATTGTTTTTGAAAATTTTTGGTTTTTTTAGAACTCTTGGTATAGCATATTTCTTTGGTTCCAATAATGAAACTGATGCGATTTTTGTTTCTATTTCAATTGTAATGCTTTTTAATATGATAGCCTTGAAATCTTTTTCAGAGGGCATTATTCCTTATTTAAATACTAACTTTTCTAAATCTTATTTTAAGCATAAATTTTTACTAATTGTAGGTGCGAGTTTAATTTTCAACATCGTTCTATTTTTTTTTAGCAAGCTAATTACAAGATTAGTCGCTCCAGGTTTTGAAGGTGAATCTGTAATTGTTGCAGTTGATTCACTTAAGATATTTTCATTTTCAATTCTTCCAATTCTTTTAAGTTCCCTCCTAGCGGCATATTTGAGTTATTTGAAATTTTATAATCATGCCCATTTAGGGGATTTTGTTCGAAATATTATCCTTATTATTATTCTTTTTTTGTGGCATAAAAACGTATATATTATCTCATATGGTTGGCTCATTGGTAGCTGGTTAGGATTCTTTATATTGCTGATTGTATTTTTTTCCAAAGTGTATATGAATCTTACTCATTCAACTAATCGTTTTAAATTATCTGATTCGGGGATTTTTTATACAGTATTTATTAATGTTTTAATATACATCACAGTCATCATAGACAAACTATTTCTTAGTTTTACAACATCTGGGAATATTGCTAATTTTACTTACGCGGACTCAGTGAGATCTTTAATACTAACAACATTTGTTATTGCAACGAGTCGAATTTTCCTCGTTGAATTTTCATACAATACCTTAAAGAATATAAAACCCCTGATAAATATTTTTGTTTTTGTTACAATATGTGCGGTTGTTCTATTCCTATTTTCTTATAAATTATCAGAAATAATCTATTATCGTGGAGAAATATCCTTAATTGATATAAAAATCATTTCAGGAAATTTGAAATTTATTGCTGTTAGTTTGCCATTTTATTCAATGTATCAAATATTATCACAAAAACTATTTTCTGAAAAGAAGTATTGGTTTTTAATAAAAGCTCTTTTGATATGTGTAATTATTAAGATAATTATTTGTTTATTATCATTTCAAAAATATCAATTATACGCTGTACTAACATCAAAAGTAGTTTTTGAGATTTTAATATCTATCATTATTGTAATGTACTTCATCAAGAATAAAAGACCGAAATTCAGTATATGTTCCTGATTATATCGTTTCTGATATCTTTATGCATGTTAGTTATTGGATTATTGTTCAATATTCTGAATTTATTATATATCACTTATATTATTTTGCCTTCTATAATTATTTTTGGATCATACAGAATTCTAAAAGGATATATCTTAGATATTAGATTCTTGTTTTTATTGTTTCTTGCAATTTATACAACTTTGCCTGCGATATTCTGTTTAGCATTCAGTGATCATGTATTTTTAAGAAGATTTAGTGAAAGATTATTTCATGCAAATGCTGTCGAACTTAATTACTCTTTCATTTTACATATTTTATGTATGCTCTTCCTATTCATTGGTTCCTTTTTGAATCATTTAAAAGGAAATGATAACATACAATTTATTTCTATTAATAGTAAATACGCTATCTCTTCTAATGCAGTAAAATATTTTAATTTCATATTTTTATTTATTATACTATATATCCTTTTTTTCGTTTTTAATATTAGAGATATGATAGGTTGGAATTATTTAGAATTTCATAAATTTTCTTCGGGAAAAGGTGTGTTTCTGTTTTGGTTAAGTACATTTCCTTTTTTTATTGGTCTAAATATTTATACTAATCAATCAAAGAAACTGCTGAATATTTGGACAATTGTTTTCTTAGTTGTTATTTTATTTGTTGCCTTACTGACAGGTAAAAGATCATATGCTTTTCCAAGCGCTATTGGGATGTTATTTTATATAACCTATTATAAGAGAACAAATATACTTTATACATTATTGATAATTATAGTTCTTTATTTCTCTTTGCAAATTTATGGAATTGCTAGGGCTTTCAAAGGAAGAGAAAATTTCACCGTTCAGCTTCAAGAGGGATGGAATTTTTTTAAAGAACATCAAGAAATGATGATTAGTGATGAATTTTCAACATCAGTTATAAATACAACGGGTACAATAAAATTATTGAAAAGTGAAAACTGGCAGTTATCATGGGGAAGTACCTTTTTAGAATTTTTCCGTGGCATTGTGCCAAGTACTATAGATATTAACCGTGGAGAGTTAATTGATCAAAGGTTTGCAAGGTTAGTGGATCGTAAAAAATTTCAAGAGGGAGCAGGATATGGTTTTTCAATTGTTGGAGATTCATATTTAAACTATGGGATAATTGGGATTCCAGTTATATTTTTGCTTTTTGGATTTATGCTTAATAAATTTGAACATTGGGATAGTAATTATAAGGATATTTTAAGATTTAGCATGTTACCAGTGATAATATTTTTTCCTCGAACTTCATTGTCGGGTTCGCTTAAGTCGCTTGTGCTGTATTCGCTGATACCATTTATTTTTTTTATTTTGTTTTATAATTTCCTTTGGAAGTATGTTATTGTTAAAAAGGCAGTACGATAATAGTATATATGAATGGATTAGTTGAAATTAAATAACCATATATATGAATAATAATAAAATTAAACTCTTATTAGTTGGTGGCTACCCCCCTCCATTCGGTGGAATTACCGTTCACCTAATGAGGCTTTATGAATATTGTATTTCGAAAAACATAGATTGTGCAGGTTTAGATATATCAGGTAATGGTATAAAAAGAAGAAATAATGATTCTCGGATTTATAATATACTAAATTACAAGTACTTGAGAAGTCTGCGAATATTCAATATTATTCATCTTCACGTATCATCTTTTTCAAATGCATGGATTATATATTTGATTATAAAGTTTTTTCCGAAAAATAAAATAATTATTACAATTCATAGCGGTAGTTTTCAACTGAACTTTAAGAAATTTTCACAGTACAAAAAAAATATGATCTCAAAAATACTAAATAAAACATTTTATATTATTGCGGTTAATGAATCTCAAAAAAAAATTATTGAAAACTATTACAATTATAATCAAGAACGAGTTTGCGTAATTCCCGCATTCATAAATCCTCAAATTAATGATAATCTGATAAAAAATATAATCCGCAACAGCCCATTTCGTAAAAGAGAAAAAGTATTGATTACAAGTGGTTATTTATTTGAATATTATGGATTTGAAATGATTATTGAATATTTAAAATCTCATCAAGATATATCTGGAATTTTTGTTTTTTATGCAAATTGTGATGTTCAATACAGTGAACGAATAAAAGGCATTATTTCAAAAATGGATAATGCAATCTATTATGAAAATCTTAATCCACATGAATTTAATTCTTTATTAAAAAAATCATCAATATACATTAGAAATACTGATCGGGATGGTGATTGTGTTGCTATTAGAGAAGCTGCTTATTGGGGATTACAGATCATTGCATCAGATGCTGTTAATAGACCAAGGGGTGTTGAATTATTTTCTTATAATAAAAGCATTGAATTTAAAAAATCGATTGATCGAGTATTGTCAAACCCAACTATTGGACTTATTGAGGATAGAGAGGATTATGCCGATCAAATAATCGAAATTTATAAAAAAGTATTAAATTTGGAGAACAATAAATGAAGCAACTTATTCAATCCTACAAAACAGGAAAGATGGAAGTCGTTGAAGTACCTACACCGGGTTGTGGAAACAATGGTGTTCTTATAGAAACAAAAGCATCACTTGTCTCTGCAGGAACAGAAAAACTTATGATCGATCTGGCGAAGAAATCACTTGTTGGGAAAGCAAAAGCACGTCCTGACCTGGTCAAACAAGTTCTTGATAAAATTAAAAGAGATGGATTAAAACCAACTCTTGAGAAAGTCTTCAGTAAACTGGATTCACCTGTTTCGCTTGGATATTCTTGCGCGGGAAATGTGATCATGGCGGGTAAAAATGTGTTAAATTTTTCACCAGGAGAGAAGGTTGCTTGTGCAGGAGCTGGGTATGCAAGCCATGCTGAAATTAATTTTATTCCGATGAACCTTGTTGCAAAAATACCAGAGAATGTAACATATCTACAAGCATCCTTTACCACAGTCGCAGCAATAGCCTTGCAAGGTGTGAGACAATTAAATCCAAAACTTGGAGACAAGATTGCTGTTATCGGAGCTGGACTGATAGGGCAGATAACAATTCAAATATTAAAGGCAAACGGTTGTGATGTACTCGGTATTGATATCGATAAAGATAAACTTACTCTTGCATTGGAAATGGGGGCTGATTCCGCATGCCATAATAACGAAATGATCGAATCATCAGACACATTTTCTGAAGGGAGAGGAGTAGATGGAGTAATAATTACTGCTTCAACAAAATCCACATCGCTTATGGAAAGTGCTGGCGAGATATGCAGATCAAAAGGGATAGTGATAATAGTTGGAATGTTTCCTATCGAAATTCCACGAGATAGTTATTATAAAAAAGAACTCGAATGCAAGCTTTCTATGTCATATGGACCCGGAAGATATGATCCTCAGTATGAAGAAGGTGGACATGACTATCCTTTTTCCTATGTGCGATGGACGGAACAGAGAAACATGCAGACCATTCTTAGTCTTATATCTCAAAAAAAGATTACTCCGG
>JACNFI010000105.1 GCA_014384665.1 Candidatus Cloacimonadota bacterium | reverse complement strand
AATTTGTGTTAAGTATTCCAGATTCAGAAGATATTCTTGGAATAAGAAACAAAGCAATATTGGAATTGCTTTACAGCAGTGGTATTAGAATTGGAGAATTAGCTGGAATTAAACTTTCAAATATTAATCTCAAAAAGGGATTAATAAAAGTTTTAGGCAAAAGGAGTAAAACCAGAATAATTCCTATTGGGAAATATGCTCAACAAGCAATCTCGGATTATCTTAAAGTAAGAACTTCATTATTAAAAGATAAAAATGAAAAAATGTTATTCCTTTCAATTAATGGAAAACCTTTATCTGCCGATGAACTCCGTTACATAATTAATAAATATCTAAAAATTATCGAAAAATCAAAAAGATACAGTCCACACACAATCCGACATACATTTGCAACACATTTGCTTGATCATGGTGCAGATCTCCGTTCAGTTCAGGAACTCCTTGGTCATAGCAGTTTGACTTCAACTGAAATTTATACCCATACTTCAATAAAAAAACTTAAAGAAATATACGAACAAGCACATCCGCATGGGGATAAAAATTAGTAAATTAGTTCACCCCGGTAGATATTTATGTTTTTATATAGATATTATATTAAATATAGAATATTTCTTAAAAAAGAGATATAAATTTTTTTAATAAATTATCTAACGGGGTAAATTAGTTAACTGGTTGAATTGGTTGAATTGGTTGAATTGTGCAAATTACTTAATTTATTGATTGTTGAGTTGTTCAAAAATTTTTTTATATTAGATAAATTGGTATAAATTTTATATTTTCATTATCCTGATAATCAAAAAATCCTGTTACATAACCAGGTCTGAGATTATAGAAATTCATAAAATCCTATCATTTTTATCAGATTATTTTGATATACTTGTATAAAAATTATCTGATATTTTTAATACAATTCAACTGTTGAGTTGTGAATATAAATCAAACAAAATAAATACCTAATAAAATAATTGACATCAAACTAAGATTTTTACTTTATTTACAAATAAATTAAAAGGGAAAAATGAAACAAAACTTAATTATTGGAATTGCTGGCGGCACTGGTTCTGGAAAAACTACACTTGCAGATCGAATTATTGAAGAACTCAATGACCCAAATATTGTTGTAATCAAACAGGATGCATATTACAAATCTCACAGTGAGCTTCCGTTTGATGAGAGAAATAAAATAAACTTTGACCATCCTTATGCATTTGATACGAAATTCCTTATACAACATATTAGAACCTTAAAAAATAATCAGTCTATTAAAATGCCTGTATATGATTTCAAAACTCATCTTAGAAAAAAAGAAACTATACTCGTTGAACCCCACAAAGTGATAATTTTAGAAGGAATTCTTCTCTTTGAAAATAAGGAACTGCGAAATTTATTGGATATAAAAATCTTTGTTGATACTGATTCAGATATAAGAATATTAAGAAGACTCAAGCGGGATATCAATGAAAGAGGACGAACCTTTGAGTCAGTTTATAGTCAATATGTAGATACAGTCAGACCAATGCATCTGGAATTTATTGAGCCCTCTAAAAAATATGCTGATATTATCGTGCCAGAAGGAGGACTTAATCCAATTGCAATTGATATGATAGTATCAAAAATAAAATCAATATTATCAGACATATCTATATCTCCAAAAAAGGATTAAGGGTAATTTATAAATAGATTACGGAGACCATTATTTTCACATTAGCAGACCAACAGAAAAAATATAGCTTATATGTGGTTGATGGTTGATAGTTGATAGTTGATAGTTGATAGTTGGTAGTTCACCAAACAACCAATCAACCATCAACCACTCAACCACTCAACCAAAATTAAAAGAAAGTGAGGAATAATGAAAAGAATTTACAAAACAACTATCTTGCTAATAAGTATGGTCTTATTGGCAGAAACAGGTCTATTGGCTCAAACGAGTGTGACAATCTACAACCAAAATTTTGCAACAGTCAGAACCAATCTGACAATCCCGCTTGAAAAAGGGATAAATCAATACAGTTTGTCTGATATTCCAGCAGCGATTGAGCCAACTTCCGTGCATCTTGCCCCAATCAAAAAATCAGATAAAATTGTAATTGCTCTTCAAAATTTTGAATATGACCTGGCAAACACAAGCAAAATTCTGGATAAGTATCTGGATAGAGAAATTGAAGTTGTTACAAAAAATGGTGAACTTTTTACAGGAATTCTGAAATCATTTGATAACGAAAACATTGTGATTCAAAAACAGGATATGGGAATTAATATGGTAAATCGTAAAGAGATTCAGAATATCAATCTGGAGAAAATGCCGGAAAATTTCTACACAAAACCAACTTTGAATTGGGAACTGATTTCCAACATCAAAGGTGACTGCAAAACAAAACTGAGTTACATCACGAAAAATATCACCTGGGATGCACAATATGTTGGGGTTTTATCCACTGATGAAAAATCCTTAAATCTTGCTTCCTGGATTTCGCTGGATAACAGATGCGGAAAAGCATTCAAAAATGTAGATTTGAAACTTATGGCTGGCGAGGTGCATCTGGCAAGAGAAAGACCCCTTGCTGCTGATGGAATGAGAATAATGGCAGAAAAAGGATTTGCTGCTCCTGAAATTGTGGAAGAAGAATTCTTTGAATACCATCTCTATACTGTCAAAAATCGGAAGATTGACATCAACAATAACCAACAAAAGCAGATATCCCTTTTTGACCCAACTGATGTAAGTGCGGAGAAGATTTTCAGATATAATTGCAATGTCGCAGGAAATGTAGATGTCTCTATTAAATTTGAAAATAAAGAAGAATTTGGTCTTGGCATTCCGCTGCCAAAAGGCAAAGTTCGCCTTTTCAAAAAAGGAAAAGAAAAAGAGTCAGAATTTATCGGTGAAGATAGAATTCCACATACTCCAAAAAATGAGGAAATTGAGCTGAAAGTAGGAATTGCTTTTGATATTAAAGGAAAATTTACTACAACCAGCAGCGACAGACCGACAAAAAATACCAGACGAGAAACTTATGAAATTGAACTAAGAAACAGAAAAGAAGAAGATGTTGTAATTGAAGTAATCAAAAGATTGGGAAGAAATTGGACTATTGAAGAATCTGATGAAAAATATGAAAAGAAAGATGCTTTTACTATCCAATTCAATATAAAAGTTCCAGCTGAACAAGAAAAGAAGTTTTCGTTTACTGTGTTGTATAAATATTAAAAATGTAACACAATCGTCCTCGATTGTGATGACTGTTTTGAAGTAATAAATTATAGTATAATAAGCAAGAGATTTTTAAAAATAGTTCAGACTTTTTTTAAATGGATTTCAAAAAAGTTGTGACTTTTTTCAAATATATTTAAAAATTATCTTGAAAATTTCGTTTTTTGCGAATTATCTAAAAAAGTAGATTTTAGTTCAAAACTCCATTTCTGGCGAACTAATAACAATAAAGAAATTGACTTCATTATTGAAAAAGGAACTGAATTGATTCCTATAGAAGTGAAAACTAAAAAAGTTAATATAAAGAATCTAAAAGAATTCATTCTTGAATATCCAGAAATCAAAAAGGGTTATATCTTATACAATGTAAAATTTACTCAAGAAGATAAAATTACCTATTTGTCAATTTGGCTTTGTTGAGAGAAAAATAACAGGACATAGAATTTACATAAAAACAGATAAGCAAATAAAACAATATAAGAAATAAATTTAATGAAAGATTAGAATATGTTTTTAAATTATTAAGTGAAAATAAAGATTATGAAGATTCATAAAATATACTTAAAAGGATAAACTATGCCAAAAAAATTCATAAAAAACCCATATAAAATTATGCCACCAGATACAAGATGGCTACCCTCAAAACAAAAAAGATTACAATTTGCATATTCCCAATTAATGCCACCTTTGGTACAAATTATTAGAGAAAGGGTTTATGAATGGAGAAATAAAAATTACGAAGGAGCAACTGAAACTTCAAAAGCATTATTAAATTATTGGTTTAATAAAAAACATGTTAAAATTCAAAATGATGAGGAAATTGAATTTTGCTATTATTTTGCTCAAAGAGAGGCTATGGAATCAATCATTTATCTTTATGAAGTAGAAAAAGTTAGAGATAAATATGACCTTATTAGATATGATTCTTCAGGCAGAGTTAGCACAGGTATGTTCAATGAAACCTGGCTTAGATTCGTAATTAAAATGGCAACAGGAACAGGAAAAACTAAAGTTGCAAGTCTTGTTGTAGCTTGGTCATATTTTAATAAATTATATGAAAAAGAATCCAAACTTTCAAAAAATATTCTTATGATTACTCCAAATATTATTGTTTTGAATAGACTAAAAAGAGATTTTGAAGGTCTAAAAATTTTTACGCTAGATTCAATAATACCAGAAGATGGTTGGAGAGATAGAGAATGGAATACTGATTTTCAAATGACAGTTCATGTACAAGATGAAGTAAAAGCAATCTCTCCTTCCGGAAATTTATTCTTAACTAATGTGCATAGAATTTTCTTAGATAAATCATCTGAACCTACTTTTGAAGATGTTAATGTTGAGAAATACTTTGTGGGAGAAAAACCAAGTCCTTATGCAGACAAAGATAAAGGCACAGATTTAGGAAGAATATTAAGAAGTGATAAGATTAAAGATTTGTTGATTATTAACGATGAAGCTCATCATATTCATGATGAAAGTTTAGCCTGGTTTAGAAATATTGAAGATATAAATAATACACTTAAATTGAAATATAATAAATCTTTATCTTTACAAGTAGATTTAACAGCAACTCCAAAACATAGAGGTGGAACAATTTTTGTTCAAACAATATGTGATTATCCATTAGTAGAAGCAATAAAACAGGATGTAGTAAAAAAACTTGTTCTGCCGGATCTTGTTTCACGGGCAAAATTAAAAGAAAAAGAATCAGATAAAATTGTAGAAAAATATGAAGATTACATAACTTTGGGAGTTACAGAATGGCAAAAACAATATGAAAATCTAAAGAAAGTAAAAAGCCCTTTACTCTTTATTATGACCACTACTACAAATGAAAGTAACGAAGTTGCAAAATATTTAGAAGATTACTATCCAGAATTTAAAAATGCTGTTTTATTAATTCATACAAATAAAAGTGGTGAAGTTTCTGAAAGGACCAGCACAAAAAGATCAAAAGATGAATTAGAAAAATTAAGAAAAGATGCTGATTCTGTTGATTCTGATAAAAGTCCTTACAAAGCCATTATATCAGTTTTAATGTTGAGAGAAGGGTGGGATGTGCAAAATGTTACTACTGTAGTTGGTCTCAGACCTTATACAGAT
>JACNFI010000104.1 GCA_014384665.1 Candidatus Cloacimonadota bacterium | reverse complement strand
CTGCTTACCTGTATATGATATAGTAGTCGAGGTTGAGAAGGGGTTGGGGTGGGCAGAGATAATAAAACCACTTCCAGCGTGTGGTAGATCATGCTCATCCACATCGTAAGTTTCTGTCATTGGAATGGCTACCTGTGTGAATTGTCCATCTACGACCTCGATATTATATTCTATTACGTCATCGTAAAATACTCGCTCTGCATATACATCATAGGTCCCTGCAGGAAGTTTGAACTCAAAATTGCCGATGCTGTCCGAGAAAGTAAATTCCCCCGGCTCATTATTTATCTTGATAAATACATAGTCAACCCGATCCCCGCTTATGGGGTTGTATGTATAACCCTCTATACCGCCCAGAGAAGGTGCTCCGTACTCATAGGCACCAATGTCTATAATCGCAATTCCGTCTCCGTTGCCGTCCCATACTCTTGTGTGATACTCCATATCAAAGGGATAATAATAACCAAGTGTGTCGAATCCTGCATCGATGGCAATACTGCCCTCCGTAAGATGAAAATCTCCGTTCTCAATATCCTCAAAGATTTGCTGAGCCTGTATTGAATCCACAATAATATTACCTCCTCCGTCTATTAGGGGATATTCCAAAGGAAAATCTATGATGCAGTTGCGGAAAATGGGTGTGCCCGTCACACTAAATTGTTCGAGTTCTTCGTTTCCTATAAGAATACAGTTATCAAAAGATTCACATGCTTCAAACGCATAAAGATTATTTGTCGATATGTTATTGGTGCAGGATACTCTTTTACAGGTAGCACTAATACCAGCACCATTTCCATTTTTAAAAGATATATTGTTAAAAAAATCTACAGCCCCTGCACCATAAATTGAACCTTTTAAAGCATTATTATTACATATTAAGCCATAAGTGTTGAAACCTGCAAATAACTTACACTCTTCAAAATAATTATCCGAAATCTCTACATAAGCATAATCTATATCTACACCGTAAGAACCATCTATAAAATTATTTTTTTTAATGAAAAGGGAATCACCATCATGACCACCATATATAGCTTTTTGACAATCTGTAAAAGAATTATCATAAAAATAAGATGATTTATTCGAAAGTCCAGTATGCATATCAGAAGAACTATTGATATTTTTTATAAAATAAAGATTCGAAGAAGAAATGTGACAATTATTTAAAAATTTATTATCAGTTATAAATGCAGGTTTATGGCCTTCAGCAGGCTTGCTTATGCTAAGAGCAGAAATCCAAATATTTTCAACAAAATTGTTTATATTGTTATCATATGTAAAGATATTCTTTGATATCTCAAGATATTTTACCAAATTATGATAAGTTACAATACACGAACCATTGTTAATAAACAAACATTTTTTTATTATACCTTCTCCGTTATAAATAGAAACAGCTCCGTTGGATATGTTGCTAAGTGCAATTCCAATTCCAGCGGAATACTCTACTTTACAATGTTTGAAACGGCACATTTCTGCTTGTTCGGTGATATAAATCGTTCCCCAATAATAATCAGGATCATCCTGCATTCTGGTGAAAATAATACTATCCTGCTCAGTTCCTTCTGCAATAATTCTGCCGTCCACCTGGATAAATTTAGCAATGGAAACTCCACCATAGAGCCAGAAATTCTGGTCAAATTCCTGCCAGCTTGTACAGGATGCACCACTAATTTTTACTTCCGTTCCCGGTAAAATTGTTAAAGTTACACCAGCATCCACATATAAAATTTCTGTAACCAGGTAAGGATTGTTATAAGGACTCCAGGTTGTGTTTTCGGTGATATGACCACCTACTTCAATTGCATTCGCAATTGAAAAAGGAAAAAGGAAAAATAGAATTAAAATAATTTTATTCATTGGTTCCTTTTTAATATCATAGGGACTCAATTAATTAAGCATCTATGATATCTTTTCTCATCTCAATAACAACATCTTCTTAACTGATGTCTTATTTCCTGCCGTTAACTTGTATAAGTAGATTCCTGATGAAACTAATTTATTGTTGCTATCTTTACCGTTCCATATCACTGAGTGCTGACCTGCTGAGATATGATCACTGACAAGTTGTTTAACTTTTTGACCCTTGATATTATAAACTATAATGATAACATCTGATTCTGAAGAAATATCGAAGGATATATTGGTCGATGGATTAAAAGGATTAGGATAGTTGGAAAGCATAACAATATTTCCTGCAATTGGAACAGATTCTTGATCTTGTTCTTCCGGGTAGAATGAGAATTGAGATTCCAGTTCTCTAACCTTAGCCTGATATTCATCAAGAGTAGCAGTTTTTACTGTACAATTAACAGGCAAAGCTCTTTCGCCTTCATCAGCTAGTTCCATATAGCAATAACCTTCATCGATCATAGCAGATATTACTTCATCAGGGATCTGTGAATTATTGATAACATTTTCGAGAAGAACTATTGTAGTCAGATAATCTTTATCTTTCATATAGCTTCTAGTGATAATTTTTTCTGCAGCTTTTTCAAGTGGAGTATCAGTAATAGCAGAAATGTTTTCTAGGTAATTTCTTAAACCCGGGAAATCCTGATCGGTTATGTTTTCGATGTGATATAGGTAATAAACAGCTATTCCAGCTTCCTGGGTTAATGGATAATTTATAATGATCTGCTGTAATGTTTGTTCTGCAGTAGTGTAGTTACCATTACTCATATCGCTTGAAGCAGAATAAAGCATTAATCTTTCATCGGAAAAATCTCCACCAAAAGTCCAGGCATCCGGATCGGATGGGAAGAGATGAGGAATATCAGCGACTGTTAAATTTGTTCCACTGATATCTACCGGATTTTCTCCATCCCACAAAATATCCATTAATAGGTATTGATCTGAACCACTTCCATAAGAAACATCTTCAATGATTATATTTGCGTCAGGATTATCCATTCTGAAGGTTGCTTGCCAACCTGCATATTCAGCAAATCCATTATCTCTCAAAGTATTTTCATTGAAATAATCATAATCAAATATAGTGCCGGGATAACATAACATACCAAATCTGGAGTTATTTTCGATATTATTGTTATTAAATTCTGCAAATGAAACACCGTTTATTTTAACACCATCACTGTTGTTATACATAAAGTTACAGTTGTTGATTATCGAATTCTCTCTTGCTGAATCATAAAGATAAATTCCACCACCATTTTCCAATCCATCATTTTCTTCAATTCCTCCGATCCAGCAGTAACTAATATCCACAGGAGATTCATAAGCAGTAATGGGTATCGGCGTATTTTCCTGTATATAGCACATATTTTCCTCTGAACCGTGGATATGCAAGAGGTGACCGTCTCGTGCGACGATCTGTCCCGAGTGACGAAAATCGGTTTGATATAACTTTAAGCTTGCGGTATTATTTGAACTCAGCCCAACATTTTCAATAGAGAGTTTATTAATCCAGGATATATCACAATTTACAAACCAATAATTTGCATCTGCTGATGGATTCTGTATGAAGATACCATCCCACATACATTCCTCACCTTCCGGCAATCCCGATCCGATCGTAATTTCCGGACCTGGATCAGTATTATATTGCAATTCGGTTTTTGTAGTAATGATACCCCCGTTCTGGGCAATAATTCTATCACCGGGTATTGCATCTTCACCGCCTGCTTGCTGTCCCGGAGGTGTCGCTTCATAGGTTGTTGGAGTTACACCGGTTATCGTGCTGCCCCAGTCGAGGAAGAGGAGTCCATTATTTTCAATAATAACTTCTGAACTATGGTTAATTTTGAGGTTTGAATCATCTTGAAGGTTTACAGTACCGTTAATAGTGAATGTACAATGAGAAATAAAAGCTGCTTCTGCATCTATATTAAGTGTAACACCCTCTGTAATAATAATGTCGTCAGTTATTAATAAATTTGAATTCCAAGTTGTATTTTGCGAAATTGTACCGGAAAAGAATTTTGGAGGATCAACTAAATTAATAATTTCGATATCACCATAAGGAGAAATGATTGCTAAGTCGTTTGCGGACAATGAGGTACCAGCATCTTGTTGTGTTTTAATGCTCCAAAAATTTGAATGTTCTTGACATTCAAGATTCATACTATTTCCATTTTGGTATGTCCTTCTATATGCATATATAGTAATGCAGTCGGAGAGAATAAAATTAGCAGTACAATAATTTCCTATGATATTAACAGGTGGATAACTCAATGCATTGTATATTCCTTGAATTACATCAACCCCAGTAGCTTCGATGTTTGCTAATATATAATGAAAAAACAATTCGGTGTCTATCCAACCATTAATACTATTTGGGTCTCCTTCCCAGTTTGATTCATAGGTATAAAACCAACCTGGGTGTAGTTCTTCTATTCTATCATAAAATGTTTGCATCAAACTACCGACATAACCATTATGTTCAAAAGTATAGTATTTACCATTTAATTCCAACCAAAATGGATGATTACCATTACAGCCGCATCCATCTCTGTCGTGCCCTAGAATTATTGAAGCTTCAGTGTCATTTTCCATTATAATATTTTCTGCAATATCTAATGGTTCATCGTCAACCCATTGATAATGCTGATGTGTATCACCATACCACGTCCAATCTTCGTGCCAATTTCCCTCAACGTCTTGATTTGTCTTAAACCATGCTTGATTACCTATGTCATAATAGTCATATTTATTAAAATAAAAACCACCACTTTCGGGATAATATATAATCCCATAACCATCGTCTTGAATATTTGGATTAGAACGATCCTTTAAAAATTGAAAGAAGTCATATGGATCATTCCAATCATTAATACAAGAATCCAACCATGATATGTGATGTCCTTTTTTAGCAATCATAGCCATCATATCGCACTCTGCGAACAAGAATGTGGTATATAGAAATGTAAATAGAATGGTCAAAACGACCATTTTTGTCTTTAATTGCATAGTAAACATAATGTTCTCCTTTTTTGTTTTTTTTTGCAATAATTCACTATCTATAAGAGACGTTAGGTAGCATTAGTAGCATAAGCAATACCTCCTTTATTATATCTTTTTTTCGTTTTGTCATGAAGAAATTTGAAACAATAAATCATCTGATCTTTACTATTTTTTTTGCAATGTGATTATTTCCAAAATTAATTTTATACAAATAAATACCAGAGTTGACTTCTTTTCCGCTTTCATCTCTTCCATCCCAAACCGCTTCTATCATTCCCAAACCAGTCTTCATTCCATTACGCCCAGATAAACTGGGGTCTGGGAACGAGTTTATTTCTTTTACCAGTTGCCCTTTAATGTTGTAAATCTTAATTTGCGATGGATTATGTAAGTTCTGCTTACCTG
>JACNFI010000103.1 GCA_014384665.1 Candidatus Cloacimonadota bacterium | reverse complement strand
TCCCAAAATAGCAGAAGTTATAAGGTTTTAATGACACTTTAACGCGACACCAGTGATACTATATAAACAAATTTGGCATGCTTATCAAGTTTGCCCCATTAGATAAATATCTAACGGGGTGAATAAAAAATAACAATTAGGATATAATATATTGTCTCATAAAAAATATCAAAAGTAAATTTACTTTGTGCTTGACATGGCATTACCAAAGCAGAACCTACACTGGTTCAAGTTTCTAACTTGAACCATAAATTTTAATATCCTCTTGGTTCAGATTACAAATCTGAACCAGCAAAGATCCCCAATCAAGTTGGGGATAACAACTTTGGGGGGTTGGGACAGATGTCATCATCAGTCCGAAAGGTTTTATATCTACTTGGTTAGAATAACCATCCACTTATTTCTATTAAAATACTCATCCTGCAGTTTCTTAAACTCTTTATAATCCGAGACATTCACATTTCTGTCTTTGAGTATGAAGTTCGATATAAAGGTAAGTTCATTATTATCTTTATTAGAATTAATCTCAAATTCTGCATATTCATTATCTTTTGACCTGGAATTAGGGATATACTCTACTTCAAAAGTTTCTGGAATTATTATTTTTTCCTCATAAGAATACATTCTTTTTGAGTAAAGTCTAAGGTCATAATTTCTTTTCTGAATAGAGGAATAATTTCCCACATTAGCACCATAGATAGACAATTTAGGAATATTAAAGCGAACTTTTTCCCCTTGAAATGTTGCATAGTGCGGTGATTCAAATATTACTTTTACAAACATATCTTTTGTTAGATTCTCTGCGTCTGTGAAATCATAAGAGATAAGTTTTGAGCCACCTCTTATATTATCTACAAGACTTGCAAAGAAAATATCCTGCTCATCTTTATTCTTAAATTTCAGTTGATTCCTAATATTCCGGTCACAATAACCTGTGGCTTTAAGTTCAAAAGTGCCACTTAGATTTCCTTGCTCATCAATTTCTGCATTGAGAAAAACTTGGACTATGCTTTCCTTCTCATTCAGTATAGGGATATTCACAAACTCTGATATATTCTCTCTTATCATCAGTCCATCCTTGCCCTGATAAGTGGTTGGAATCCAGCCATATCTGTTAAACTGCCCTATAGGTGAAACAAACTGAATATCTCCATTATTTTCTATTGCAACCATAACACTATTGAACTGCGAAGGAACCGGAAGAGAATTATTCATATCAGCTAATATAGAACGAGAGAGTCCTACTATTGAAAAGTATCCCCATTTTGGTGTAGGGACAAGGACAGGATATGCATTTATTCCAGCAGCTTTGAGCAAAGAGACTAAAAGCACTGCTTTATCCTGTGGGTCGCCATACCTATTCTTTAAAACCTTCTTTGCTTTATTAGGTTTATATCCGCTTTCACCAAAGGATAAATAAACACTTCTTATTTTCTGTTGAATAAACAAGACAATATTTTCTATCTGTTCTTCTTTTGTCTTTCCTCCCAGTTCTTCTGCCAATTTCTTTATACTTTTATTTGTTTTTGCAGATTTGTAGAATTTCTCGCCATACCATTTTCCGAATTCTTCCCACGAATCATAGAAAGTAAATAGCAATTTCGGTGCAATCTCAGGAATAGGTGGCATATTGGGTTCAGTCTCAATTTTTGGAATATCTTGTTGAATAAATTTATAAGAGACCATATCATCAGATAAATGCTTAATGATAGGCTCTATATCTCCACCGATAAATTCTTGATGAAATTTGCTTTCCTCGCTCAGAGGAAAAACTATTGTAAAGACTTTCTTCTTTATCGGCTCTGTGCCTTGAAAGAGAACTTCTCCAAAAAGAGGATGTTTTGTAGCTTCTTTAGAGGAGACTTTATAATGATATTCTATAATAACATCCGGCTCAAGAGCGGAAAATGAAACTACCTTCATCAACACATTTGTATATTGTGTGGCGAATCCCACCTCCGGAGCACTTACATCAGAGATAGCATCTTTATCTGCTTTAACTGTTCTCCCTGATGGAAGTATTGTCTGTGCAGTTATAACCTGAAAATCTTGAGAATTTTTATCATATCGTTCTTTAATATCGCCGAATACATCCCTACCTCTTTTCTCTAATATTTTAATTCGGAGAAACCTCTCCTTATCAACTTTCATATCTTTATCTAAAGTAATAGTAGTACTATCAAGAAGAACCACACCAGATGCATTTGGATATTCCTTTGCTTCAGATAAATTTGGGAAGATTGTCGCTAACAAAAAAACTACTAAAATATACTTTTTCATAATATCACCTCATATTTAATCTTATTTGGAGTGCGAAAACGACTCCCCGATCCATCGGGGAGGAACTTTTCGCCTTTGCTGGTACGCTGAAAGTTCTCCGCTTCGTTTTGCTGAAAGTTCGTCTCCCGATAAAATCGGGAGCCTCGTTTCAGCACTCCTCTTTTTATTTGCTATTGAATTTTTTTAAGTACTACTTCCTGTCCGCTCTTTTGTGATGCCTCATCAACAATGAATTTCATTATCTTATATTGTTCTGGTGAAAAGATGAATTCATTCATAACTGACTCTGAGTAGTGTAGAATATATCCGTCTTTTGCTTCATAACGACTTTCAACTTTGAAGAACTCAACATCTTTTTCAAAATTTTCAGGTAGTTCTTCTACTTCATATCCTTCAGGAATGTAAATCTTTTCTTCTACTACAGCTTTAATGGTTGTATATAAATACAGAGGATAATTTCTCTCTTCCAAAGCAAATGGATTTCCTCCTCCACCAATTGATATATTACCAGCACCTCCGCCAGACAAAGGAGTTTTGAAAGAAAAAGTGTCTCCCAAATTTAAGCCATAATTCTCAGCACTGAAAATTAATGTAATTTCTAATGATTGATAAAGGTCTTTTGGGTCACTATAATAGAAAGTATCAAGAACAGCGCCTGTAGCCATACCACTTACCATAGATTGAAATATTTGTTTCATTTGCTCGGGTGGAAGCATTGTAAGCAGGCTTCTAAAAGACATATCCATAAGACCGGATAACTTCCATGTTAGGATTTCATTCAGATTTCCATTCTCTTCTAAATGTCCTTCTGCTTCCATAGAAAAGAGGTTCTCCTCTGCTGGTACTTTGGGAGTATATTCAAGATCTTCGCCATCCTCGTCGCAAACTAATACAGCTTTTTCTTGTTCAATTGATAATAAGAATTCTCTAGTATTTTCTGCAGTTGGGTCAATATATAGAAAACTACCATCTTTCTCTCTTACAGCAGTAATGGCGTGGTTAAACTGGTCAACCGGAATATCCTCTTCAACATCCAACATTGGATTAGTTAATACTGTGTATGCATCAAATCCTGCTTTTCTTAGCATTGCAGCAAGGAGGCAGGCTTTATCTCTGCATACACCGTATTTATCTCTAAAGCACTTTGTTGCTGGGAATGGTTCATAACCACCTTTTTTCCCTGACATCTTGGTTCCAACATATCTGATATTTTTTGAGACATAGTAATAAAGGGCTCTGATACTGTCTTCTCTCGTCTCCCTTCCGACAAGAACACTGTCTATCACTGAGTTCATAGTATCATTTGTGGTGAACTTGTCTTTACAGAGGTCCCAATACCATTTGGACCATACTTCCCAGGAAGGAACAGAAGTAATAAGAAGTTTTTTGCAAACATCAGGCATAGGTGGCATCATTGGTTCTTCAACTATACCGGGGACATTTGTTGCAGTCCATTTGTAAATGGTTTTATTCTTCTTTTGACTTTCCTGGAATTTTACTGATTGGTCTTCATCATTTTTTACTTTCCAATTCAAAGGAATTGGTGAAGCTACTAAATACACTTTTTTTATTACAGGATTTTTCCCTTCAAAGAGAACATACGCATCAAAATTATCTTCCATAGGTGGATAATTCATTATATCCTTTACTACATACTCAACGCTTGAGCCTTCTTCAACATTTGGGAAGATAATCTTTTTCATTCTGACATTTGGCAGAAAAAATTTGCTGAATGCAGGTATTTTCACATCTTTGATATCTTCCTTTGGAACATTCATTACCTTTCCATCAGGAGAAATCACTCTTGCTTGTTCTACAATAACTGTATCATATTTCGTAAAGTATCCAAAGGTCGCTTCTGAATACCAGGCTTTCCCTTTCATTGTCAGGATCTTGACAAGTTTATGCTGTGTTGACACATACTTACCAGACGATTTAAGTTCAATACCTGTGCTGTCAATTATTACAACTGCGTTTGCAGTTTCATATCCTTCCCTGTTAATATTCTGCAGGAAGGAATAGTTAATTCGTTTTGCACAACTAAATGCCAAAACAGAAATTGCTAATATTAACACTATTTTTTTCATCACATCCTCCGTTTATTATTAGCCACACTTGTCCGCCACTGGCGGAAACTAAAACGAACTATCACTAACTTTTATTTCAGTTTGTGTTAAGTTTCTACCTTTTTGTAGAAACGAGTTGATTGACTTTTCCTATAGTCCCACAAATCTGCTGAAGTTTTATTCGGGTTTTCGATAAATCATTGGCTGACAAAGTGCCTAACTTATTTTTCACTAATGTTTTTTGCAATGTCGCCAGTTTATGCAGGCGTATAACCGACGAGAGCAAAAGACCCGCCTGCTTCCATTCTACCACTCTAATATCGTAGTCAGTATCTACATCTTGGCTTGTAATCCGCGCAACCAGAATATCTGCATCACCAGCATCTAATAGCACAAGTGCAGGGCGTCGCTTAACTTTTTGCTGTTCTGCAAATGGAAATGCAAGTAGAACAACATCACCCAAATGATATTTTTGCATCGTTCAATTCACCTGGTCATAAATGGCGTCAGAGTCATTGTATCCCGCGAGAAATTGCTTCGCTGTTAAGCGGGCCCATGACTGTTCAGAATGGTGGACATCTGCTGGTTCACTAATCAAAACTATCAGTCGAACCATTTGTGCCCGCAGGAGTTTCTTAAAGAGAGTATCTGGTATCTCGAGTTTGCCATCGCGTGTCACCCTGGTTTGAAATTCATATGCTTTCATAATGTCTCCAAATAAGACTTTATTATACAGAAAGGCAAAGAAATATGTCGCCTAACTTTTTTACAATAATATTCAATCTTTATTCATGTTGTTGTGCTCGCCCCGTGAAATACCTACAAAGAAAATTGGTAAATTAGTGAACAAACAAAATATTTCATGGGGTTCACCCTGTGAAATAAAATCTTCGATTTTAATACAAAGCATTATTTCACAGGGTAAATTCGTGGCTTATCTTATTCTTTTTATTTCCACATCCTGATTAACATAGGTTGGCACTTCCATATCTCCCATAGGTCCAGAGATATATGACTTTCCTTCCAGAGCAGCGTGTATTTTTGCTGATACAATAAAACCATTTTCCATTGAACAAAAAATCGTCCCTTTCGTAGTCCCACTAATTTCTGTCTTGATATCCATTCCGCTTTGTTGAACAGACTTCTCTACAGACACCGCTGATTTTGTGGAAATTACAGCAATTTCATTCCCTTCTTTATCCTGCTGGAATTCTGTCAAGGTGTATGTTGAATGTGTAGATTCTCCCTCTTCTTGATATTCTCTTTCCCAGGTACTCCCAAGACTCACTGGCGTGTTTGGAAGGAACCCATAGAGAACCCGTATAAAACTTTTAATTTCAGAAACCATATCCTCGGAGGCTAATTCTTCATCACCTTCAATATTTAGAATTTTACCATTTTTTAAAAGCGTTACTCTGAAAGATTTACCATTAAGCTTATCAATATCAGGGATAGATTTTATATCTCCCTGAACTCTTGTTGTTCCTTCTGCTTTTTCAATAGTTGTTTTTAGAAAAACTGTATCAACTTTAACCCTCTCAACTTCATTTGAAATGTCAAAACCCATAGTAATATTTTGCTCTTGCGTTGTACTCTGTATAACCATCGTGTTTGTCATTATCTCTGTTATTTTGTATTTAACAATCGTACCTTCTTTGAATGTCTGAGTTAGTAAAACAGAACCTTTTTTTATAATTACATTCTTTGCACAACCAAAAATTAAGATTAAAAATGTTATAAATAATATACTTTTTTTAAACATAGGTCCTCCTTAAGAATTTTCCATTCTTTAATTCTTTTTAATTGTTTGTAAAGTTTTATTATAAAAATCAATTGAAATAATTGACAATGAAAAAGCAGATTTTCTTGATAAAGAGAGTTTTTTCTTCTTCCTTTTAAAATGCAGATGACATAAATTATAGATTAAAAATTATGAATATTTTAATTACAGGTGGAACTGGCTTCATTGGCGGTAAATTAATACAGAAATTACTGGAGAATAGAGAGCATAAGGTTACTTTATTAACCCGCTATTCAACTGATGAAATAAAATATACTTATCTCAAAAATCAAGACGTTGAAATAAGAAAAGTGAATATCGCCAATCAATCTGAGATAAAAACTGTTTTTATGAGTTCCTTTGATTGGGTTTTTCATATTGCTGCAATTAGAGGAGGTGGTCATGGAACAAAGGAAGATTACATAAAATCAAATGTAAACTATACTAAGTTTTTAGCAGAAGAAATTTTGAAACAGAGTGGTAAATTTATTTTTTGTTCGTCTGTAGGAGTTTTTGGAACAATTCCACAAGAACTTCCTCCAACAGAACAGACTGAAAGAGTTGGAGATAATTATTATCATTTATCAAAAATACTAGCTGAACGAGAACTTCAGAAAATGGTAAAAAATGGGCTGAATCTTATAATTATCCGTCCTACAATAACTTATGGAATTGATGATTATGGATTTCCATTCTCATTGATAAAAATGGTTGACAAGGGAATTTTTTTTAGATGCAGAAATACAAAAATTCATTTATTAGATGTAAATTATTTAGTTAAGGCATTTATAAAATCTGCAACTCTTAATCTAAAAAATGGTTCAGCTTATAATGTTGTTGATAAGAATCCTGTTGAAATTTATGATTTAATAAATTTTATCTCACAAAAACTGAAAGGAAAGAACTATTCAAAACTTAAAACTCTACCAAAAGTTATTTTTAGAATTGGAGAAAAGTTCTCTAAACTGCTAATAAATGAAATATGGAAAACCCGGTTTGAATTGATATCGGAAAACTGGTATTACGATTCAAAAATTGTTGAAAAAGAGTTAAAAATTACACCTAAAGAAACAATTCCTAATTTTGAGTATGTGATTGATTGGTATAAAGGTTTGAAAGTTTAAAGGTTTAAAGGTTTGAAGGTTTAAAGGTTGGAAAGTTGGAAGGTTGGAAAGTTAAATGATTCAGTCTTTTTCAGTTTACCCCGTTGGATATTTATCCTACGGGGTTTACATCAGTTTTCTCTGTTTACATCAATGATAAAGGTTGGAAGGTTGGAAGGTTTAAAAGTTGGAAGGTTTGAAGGTTTGAAGGTTGGAAGGTTGGTAAGGTTAAGATGAATTTGAAAGAAGATTTTGATGAAGGTCTGGGAACTGTCTACGAAAGATTTATTCTCAATTATATCTTTGATAGATTGATGAACCAGTTTGAAATCAAAGAGGTTCTGGAATATCCGATTTTTGGAATGACAGGTGTTGATGGAATAAATTCCGTTTATTTCGCAAAAAAAGATGTGAATGTAACTTTGGTTGATTTTGATGAAAAAAGAAGAGAGAAGGTAATAAACTACTGGAAAATCTTAAAACTTGAAAATAGATTAAAAACATTTCTTGCTGATGAAAACCAGGTTGATAACCTTCCTTTCCAAAACAATTCTTTTGAACTAGTATGGAACTTTGCTGCATTGTGGTTTTTCAAGGATGCAGATAAAATTATCAATAAAATGATTACTCTATCACGAAATTTAGTCTTTATTTCTATAAATAACAAATGGCAATTAGCATATCCTGTAAGAAAATATGTGCTTGATAAGCAATTTTTCAAAAAGAATAACATTTTTACTGAATGGATAAACATTTCAAAAATAAAGAAAATATTAAAAAATAAAGGGTTAACAATTATTGAAGATGGTGTCTTTGATACCCCACCCTGGCCTGATACTTGCCTGCCAATAAATGAAATTAAAAGAAAATTAGGATTTAAAGTTAAGGAAAATCAGGATGATGGCTGGCTCTGGTCTATGATGGCATATTTTGCTGGTGAAGGTAATGAGCTTGAAGAGAGGTGTAAAAAATTTATGCTTATTGAAAATCTACCAATTTGGTGGAGACTAAAGCAATTCTGGTCACATCATAGATATGTAATAGCAAAAAAATAAAATTTGTGGAACTCTATGATACGAAGTTATTACGAAAATTACTGGAGAACCAATAAACTTGAAAAAACTCCATATTTATTTTGGATAAAAAAGATTTCATCAACTGTAACATTGAATGGCAAAAATTTTCTTGATGTCGGTTGTGGTGATGGATTTCTTGCATCTAATTTTGTAAATAAATTTGAAACTTATGGAGTTGACATTTCAAAGATGGCTTTAAATAAAGCCAAAAATAAAGGAATTAGAACTGAATTTGTTGATTTGAATACAAATAATTTGCCTTTTGAGAATGAGTTTTTTGATAATATTTCGTGCTTTGAGGTTTTAGAACATTTGCTTGAACCTCTTAAAGTTACAAAAGAAATTAATAGAGTCTTAAAAAAAGGTGGATGCTTTATAGTTAGCGTTCCAAATATCTTAAACATCATTAATAGAATCCACTTTCTTTTTGGAAATTTTGTTGATGTAATGGATGTGGCTCATAAAAATAATGAATTGTTTTCAGAACATATTAAAATGTTTTCTAAAGATAAACTAGAAAAATTATTAGAAGGAGCAAATTTTGAAATTACCAAAAGGTATTTCTATTTTCCCAAAAAATTCAATGAACCAAAATGGAAAAAAATTCAATTTCTAGGAAATATATTTAATGTATTAAAAATTCATACAATTATGCCTTCACTTCTTGCATTAGGCTTTTTATATGTTTGTAAGAAGAAAAAATAAAAATTGAAAAATTTTAGAAAAGAAGCATATTCCCCAAAACGATGAAAAAGAAAACGAATATTGCTATTGGAATTATAATAGGAATTATCTGCTTGATTTTATGGATAAAATTCATAAATTTAAAAGAGGTATTGAGCTATTTAACAAAGTTAAAGCTAATTTATATTATCATTGGTTCTTTTTTATATTTAACTTCTTATTTCATCCGTTCAATTCGCTGGAGGATGATCTTGGCACCTGTCTGCAACTTAAAAGTCAAAAAGGCTTATTTTATATGGATGGCTGGATTTTTCCTGAACTACCTAATTCCTATAAGAGCAGGAGAGTTTGCTAAGAGTTATTTTTTAAAAAAGACAGAAGGGAAAGCCATTTCCAGAACACTGCCATCTGTTTTTATTGACAAAGTCTTTGACTCCCTTGCTATTTTTGTTGTAATTGGTTTAATCCCATTTCTTAAAGTTGAAATTTCAAAACTATTGCTGATTTTAATCATAATTCTTTTAGCAATTGTCTTTTTGGGAATAGGCATTCTTATTATTTCAGCAATTAGAAAAAAGTTAGTAGTATCATTCTTCCACAAATTCTTATTCTTTATTCCGAGTAAATACAAGAGCAAATTTTTTGAAATTATAGAAATATTTGTTGAAGGAATCGGATTATTTAAACATCATTATAATATATTGCCCAAAGTGATTTTATTAACTTTTACAGCAATTTTAATTGATAGTATCTATTTTCTTTGTATGTTTCTGGCATTCGGACAAGTAATCCCTTTCCCTATCCTCTTATTTGGTTATACGCTAATATATCTTTCATATATCATTCCGTGCCCTCCAGCCCAAATTGGCAGTAATGAATTAATAATGGTTATTATCTTTTCAGTTGGTCTCGGTCTGAACAAAGAGATGGTCAGTGCAGTTATGACACTTGCTCACCTGCTCAGTGGATTCTTGGTTGTTTCAATTGGCTTTTTCAGTTTAAGCTATCTTGGTATAAAACTTGCTGATACATTTAAAAATGTAAATATTCCAGAAATAGAAGATGAATTTAAAGATAAATTTTAAGATAATGAAATATTGCAACAATATGGAATAATTATATAGTCTTAGATTTTAACCAATGAAAAAATACATTATTCTGATTTAACTTTTGCTAAATCTCAATAAAAAAAACTTGACTAATTTACTAACCATTTCAAAAAAACTTCCAAATAAATGTGCAGTCTTTAAGATAAGAGAGAGAAGGATTTTATGATTGAAGTTAAAAATTTAACTAAAGATTATGGACAATTAAGAGCTGTGGATAATATTTCTTTTACAATTCCTCAGGGGGAGATAGTGGGATTTTTAGGTCCAAATGGTGCTGGAAAAACTACAACTCTAAAAATTATGACTTGCTTTATGCCACCAAATGCAGGGAATGTATACATTGATGATTTGAATATTTATCAGAATTCTATCCAGATACGAAAGAAGATTGGTTATTTACCTGAAGGTTGTCCATTGTATGGCGAGATGAATGTTATTGACTTTCTCAAATTTGTAGCTGAATTGCGAGATATAGAAAAAGCCAGTATTCACAAAAGAATAAAAGAAATGATTCAAACCTGTGGTCTTAAGGATGTAGTTCATCAGGAAATTGGGGAACTTTCAAAAGGATTCAGGCAAAGAGTTGGTTTGGCTGGTGCTATGATTCATAATCCAGAAATACTAATCTTAGATGAGCCAACATCCGGTCTTGACCCAAATCAAATTGCAGAAATCCGTGCTCTTATTAAGCAATTGGGAAGAGAAAAAACTGTGCTTATCTCAACACATATTTTAAGAGAAGTAGAAGCCACTTGCGATAGAGTAATTATTATTGATAAAGGTAAAATTGTTGCTGATGGACCTCTCGCTGAAATTCAAAATTCTTTTCATAATCAAAATCGTGTCTATTTTGAAATAAAGGCAGATACCCATATGTTGATTGATGAGTTTGAATCATTGCCAAATATTGATAGCATTCAACTTTATAGTAAAGAGAACAGTTTATACAAATTTTATGTAAATTTTTCAAAAGATAAAGATATACGACCAGATTTATACAATTTCATAAAATCTAAGGAATGGATATTATTTGAAATGAGAGCAGAACAGCGCAGTTTAGAAGATATATTTAGACAACTTACAGAAAAAGTAGAAGATAATGAATAAACTACTAACTATCAAGACCTTCCAAGGTATAAATATAAATTATAATAAAAAAGTCCGTGTGAGTTCGTGTTTGTTCGTGGCAAAATATTACATAGATGGAGGAAGCAAATGAGTAACATCTCAGCAATCTCTCAAAAAGAAATCAGAACATATTTTTATTCCCCAGTCGCATATATTCTAATCTCATTTTTTTTATTGATTACAGGTTGGTTTTTTGGCACAAACCTTTTCTTAATAAATGAAGCAACTATGAGAAATATCTTTTCCATTATACCATTGATTTTTATATTTTTTATTCCAGCAATCACAATGAGAACCATTGCAGAAGAGAAACGTTCTGGTACCATTGAACTCCTTTGCACAACACCTGTTACAGAAACTCAGATTGTGGTCGGTAAATTCTTTGCATCATTAGTATTGTTGGTTGCAGCAATTTTATCTACATTGGTATATGTTATTATTCTGGCAATACTCGGTTCTCCTGATGGAGGTATCATTTTAGCAGGATATATAGGACTTATACTAATGGGAGCTGCATATTCCGCTATTGGGATTTTTAGTAGCACTATTTCTCAAAATCAAATTGTTGCATTTATTATTTCATTTTTTATTATAATCATTCTTTTTCTTTTAGATAAATTTTTATATTTTATTCCAATATGGTTAGGTTCTATCTTACAATATATAAGTATAGATTTTCATTTCCAGAATATTGCAAGGGGTGTAATTGATTCACGAGACATCATTTACTACCTTTCAATAGTTTTTATATTCTTATTTTTTGCATGTAAATCACTTTATAAAAGAAAGTATCTTTAATGGAGATTGTATATGACGGATATTAATAAATCCCGAACAAAAGATATTACTCAAGGCAAATCAGTTAGGATTATATTAATTGTAGCAATAATCGTTATTTTGAATCTAATAGCTATTCATCTTTTTACTCGATTGGACCTTACAAGAGATAAGAGATATTCAATTTCAGATTATAGTAAAAATTTAGTGAAAAATTTGGATGATAAACTTACAATAAAAGCTTTTTTTACCAGCAATATTCCTTATCCTTATAATACACTTGCTCGTGATGTTAGAGACAAGTTAGAGGAGTTCAAAGCATTTGCAAATCATTATTTTCAGTTTGAAATTGTTTCATCAGGAGATGAAGAGAAGTTTGTTCAAGATGCCCGAAGTTTTGGTATCCCAGAAGTTCAGGTTAATGCAATTGAAAAAGATGAAATGGTAATTAAAAGAGTTGTTATGGGGTTAGTATTTCTTTACGAGGATAGAACTGAAGTTATTCCTGTTGTGCAAAGCACTGAGAATCTGGAGTATGAGATATCTTCAAAAATAAATAAACTGATACATAAAGAATTACCAATAATTGGATTTTTACAGGGACATAATGAGCTCTCTTTTGAAAAAGAATTAACAGGTATTCAAAGGCAGCTACAAGAGAATTATCAACTTAAACCTATTAATTTACAGGAAGATGAGTATGCTTTAAATAATCTCTCTGTGTTGATTATTCCCGGACCAAAAGAAGTTATTCCAGATGGTGAAAAATATCTTATTGACCAGTTTATTATGCAAGGTAAGCATGTAATTTTTCTTATTGATAATATTGATGCTGACCCAAATACATCCAAAGCTGAATTTTATAAAAACGATATGAATGACTGGTTCAAAAACTATGGATTTAATGTTGAAAGAAATTTGGTATTTGATTCAAGAGCATCTACCATTCAAGTTCGACAACAAGTTGGTATGGGCTATCATATAAGTTTTATGAAATATCCATTCCTTATTAATGTTAGTAATTTCAATAAAGATAATATGATAGTAAAAGATTTAAATGCGATAACACTTATCTTTGCAAGCTCAGTAGATGCATCTTTTACTGAAAAAGATAGTATTGAAGTAATACCACTTGCAAAATCATCTAATCGTGCGGGAATTCAGAAAGGCAGATTAAATATCGCAATACAACCACCAATCCCACAATCACAGTATAATAAGAAAGACATTCCTTTAGCTTCATTATTTTTAGGTAAGTTCAAAAGTTGGTTTAGAAACAAAGAACTACCAAATACGATTGATACATCATTATATTTAGAAGAAGGTTTAGATAGTAGAATTTTGGTAGTAGGGGATGCAGATTTTGTAAAAGATGATTATTTAAATAAGAATAATGCTTTGTTCTTTGCAAATTCTATTGATTGGATGGCGCAGGAAACAGGACTAATTAGTATTCGTTCAAAAAATATTATTGCAAGAGAATTAAAGGAAGTATCTGGTGCAACCAAGAATACAATCAAATGGATTTCTGTTTTATTGCCTTCAGTATTGGTAACTCTTATAGGTTTTATTGCATGGAGGATTAAAAAAGTCAGATATGCAAGAATAGGGAGATATTTCTAATGAAACACTCATGTCCCGATTTATCGGGATACCCCATTAAATATGGTCCGCCAGCTCACGGAAACGGGGCAGGCAAAGGAGAATGAAAATGGCATGTAAGCATTCCCAATCCCCAATTTAATTGGGGAGGGCTTGGGAATGAGAGTGATATTTATTTTCTTTGTGCTCTTTGTGGTGAAAGGTAAAAAAAGTTTAACTTTATGAATAGGATTTTGTTCGTGTTAGTTCGTGATTGCCCTGTGAAATAATCCCGATTCACCCTTCGCAGTGCTACGGAGAACGGGTATATCGGGATTCCTGCTATGCAGGATTTCACAGGGTAAATTCGTGGCAAAAAAAGGATTTACATATGAAATACTCATGTCCCGATTTATTTGGACACCCCATTAAATAGGAAAAGAGATTTAACGGGGCAGGCAAAGGAGCATTAAAATTGAGGGACGGAATGCACAGATCACAATTGTTCCTAATCCCGATATATCGGGATAATCCTGTTTATCAAAACACCATTACAAATGGTGTTAGGATCGTTTCGTTTAAATGTACTTGTATTTCGTAATTTTACATTTATCTCTGCCTGCCCTGTAAGGAAATATGACTGTATCAGGGTGTTCTTTGCGTCTCTGCGGTGAGGTATTTTAAGATGAAAAAACAGACTATATGGCTTGTTCTAATTTTAGTAATATTAGTATTAATTTATATATTTGGAAAAGGTTTCAGTCCAAAATTGGAACGAGAGAAGAAAAGCGGATTTGCGAAATTTGATACTTTAGGAATTACAAAAATAATTATTAATACCCCGGAAACAGAGAAAGATGTTACTCTTGAAAAAATTGATGATAAATGGTTTATAAAAGAACCAATATTTTATCTTGCAGATATGAGAATTATGGAAAAGTTTCTTGAAACAATGAATGATATAAAGTTTGAAGGCATAATCTCAGAAAATCCTGAAAAGCGAAGTAAATTTCAGGTGGATTCAACTGGCACCCAAGTTCAGATATTTAAAGAGGATAATCTTGTATTAGATTTTATTCTAGGCAAAACTGACCAGAATTATTCTCACACATTTTTGCGGGAATCTGAATCTGATAAAGTATATTCTGTTGCAGGAAATCTATCTTACATTTTTAATAAAAAACTTGACCAATGGCGAGATAAAGTTATTGTAGATATTCCCAAAGATGAGATAAATTATATTGAAGGGAGTTATAGTGATACAACCATCTATTTTACATTTGTGGATACAGTTTGGTTTGTAAGACAGGATGACAACGAGATTGAGGTGGAGCCTTCAAAGTTATCATCAATTTTAAATGCTTTCTCTCCAATGCGAACTACAAAATTCCAGGATGAACCTGTTGATGTAAACTGGGATAAGCCTGATGAAACTGTTGCAGTCATTCTTGTTGATGGGACTGGATACAATTTCAAATTTATAAAAAAGGATGATAGGGAAGTATATATTAAAGCAAGTAATAAGGATAATATCTTTATTTCATCTTCATATATGATGAAAAGATTTAAAAAGAAGTTAGAGGATTTTCAGTAATTTTAGCTTTACGAAGGTTATCAACCTTCGTAAAGATTTATAAAATAAAAGACCTTCAAGGTTTCAGAAATCTTGAAGGTCTAATTTTTTGCTGTATATAATAATTGTAATCTTTTAATCTATTTAACCAATAATCTAAAAATTCATTGGTTTCATTGGTGTTTAATCCTATTTTTAGAAGCAAATTATTCAGTTCAATTTTTATATCTTTTTGAGAAATACACCAACCATAAGAAATTTCAGGTATCATTTTTATAGAAGCCTCATAAAAGAGATAATCATATTTACTATCTATTCTACCGGAGTTTTCTACAAATACATCCCAGCCAGATTTGTATTCTGGAATGCTTTTGGTAATTTTTGTTCCATTTCTAAGAATCAGATTTACTTGAAATTGTGAATCTTCTTCCGGATAGATGTAGATGGCTGGTTTTTCATCTTGAATACATGTCAAAAATAAGGTATCTACAGTATATATGTCTTGCCCATTGCAAAAGCAGGTTTGGGAATTATAAACATGAGCTGAGAAACCCCAGCTAGTATCAATAGCACTTGCATAAATGAGATGAGTTCCTGTTCTGACATTTTCAAATAAGAAATTTCCATTACTATTAGAGAGAACACTATCAATTTTTGTAAATGTACACTCTTCGAGTCTCCATAGGTTTACCAAAGCACTATCTGCTGGCAATTGAGTCGTATTTATTACCAAATTACCTTTTATCTTACCCTCATTAAGTATTGGAATTAGAAAAACATCTTCAACCGTATATGTAGTCACCTCATCAGTAAGATTTATTGAATTAGAAAGTTGGCTGATATATGTTAAATTTTGCTCCCCAGAATTACTATACTTACACGCATAAAGTTCATAAAATCCCTTTTCTATATTATTGAATGTAAAATATCCATGGTAATTTGTATAAGTGCTATCATAAAAGGAAAAAACATTTGGCATCCCGTGTCCGAAATTTTTTCTTAAAATAACTTTTGCTCCACTTGTAGGATTTCCAGAATCTGCACAGAAAACTCTACCAGTTATAATAGCTTTCTCACTACTTGTTGGACTGGTGCAATTTACAATAAAAACTGAAAAGATAAGAAACAGTACTGATGCTGTTTTAATATATTTCATCGTTCCCCCTACCCAAAATTTATTTATGGTACAATTAAATTTAACTTTTTTGGAATTATTTTTATGTCAATGTTTTTTTTATCCTTCAAATCAGGAATTTCACCGTCCAAATACACAGGTAAATCAATTTCAGACTTTACTATAATTTCATTACCTTGAAGCATTTTAACCATTGGAAGGTTTGTATGCTTTCCTTTAATAACTTTTGGAAGAAATTTTATTATTTCTCTTCGAGTTAGTTTATCAATTATACATAAATCAAAAACACCATCATCTATTTTCGCGTCAGGAGTAAGATGAAATTTTCCTCCACAGCATTTTCCATTTCCAACGGTGATAAAAAGAGTATTTTTGATAATCGTTTTATCATCCACAGAAATTTCTACCAGATAAGTTCTGCATTTAATTAAAGTAAGCAGAACAGCAATCAGATAACCTATAAAGCCGTTTAGCAGTTTGCTCTTATAGTAAGTTTTGGTAACTTGTGCATCAAATCCAAGGCCAAGTGTATTGATGAAATAAAGGTCTTCAATTTTTCCAATATCAATCTTTTTTGTGGTTTTTCTTCTGAGAATTTTTATTTGATTATCTATCGATCTAGGGTAGCTCAAATTTTTTACAAAGTCATTACCTGCACCAACTGCGATAATCCCAAGATTGATCTTTTCGGGATATTCAGATTTCATAATGCCATTTAGAACCTCGTTTATAGTGCCATCTCCGCCAGCAGCAACAATATATTCAAATCCTTTGTTTGCGCTTTCCAAAGCAATTTCTGTTGCCTGTTTTGGCGAATCTGTTATTTGCATATCGTATTCAATCTGAAATTTCTGAAAATATTTCTCAATTGTACGAATAGAGCGAAATGCTTTTCCTTTACCAGCAAATGGATTTAGGATGATTTTGTATAAGTTAGCACTCATTTTGAGTTTCATTGGAAATTAGAAATTTGAAATCTGGGTTTAATCTTGTTCTTCATAGAATTTTATCTTACGATATTTCTGATAGCGTTGCTCTACAAGTTCTTCTGGATTAAATTTTAGAAGTTCTCTTAAATGTAGATGTATTGCTGCTTTTACTGAATTAGCGGTTTTTTCAATATCAGTATGTGCACCTTGTTCAGGTTCGGAAATTATTTCATCAATTAAGCCTAATTTTAACAAATCAAATGCGGAAATTTTTAGAGCTTCAGCAGCTTCTCTGGATTTTTTAGGGTCTTTCCATAAAATTGACGCACAACCTTCTGGCGAGATGACAGAATATATTGCGTTTTCCAGCATTAAGATTTTATCTGTAACTCCGAGTCCTAAAGCACCACCAGAGCCACCTTCTCCAGTTATGACACTGATAATTGGCACCTGAAGACCAGACATTTCCCTAAGATTTACAGCAATTGCTTCTGCTTGTCCACGCTCTTCTGCTCCAATGCCCGGATATGCTCCTGGTGTATCAATCAAATTTATTATTGGGCGATTGAATTTTTCTGCTTGCTTCATTAAACGAAGTGCTTTTCTATAACCCTCTGGATGAGCCATACCAAAGTGACGATATATGTTTTCTTTAGTATTTTTCCCTTTTTGCTGTCCTATTACTGTAACAGGAATTCCTTCAAAAAGGGCGATTCCTCCGACCATTGCTTTATCATCAGCAAAAAATCTGTCACCATGAAGTTCAATAAAATCATCGAAAATCAGATTGATAAAATCAAGGGTAGTGGGACGCTGGATATGTCTTGCCAATGCAAGAGTTTCCATAATTGGGTGTCTTGGCGAAGTAACATCCAGCACATCTCTACTTGAGAGAGATTCTTCTGAAGTAGAAATTGGTGAGAGTTTTGGTTTGGTAGATAGGTGAATTTTAAGAATTTTTTCAAGAGTGCTTTTCAAAATTGAACGATTACAAATAAAGTCTATCATTCCGTGTAGTAATAGGAACTCAGACCTTTGGAATCCTTTTGGCAGCTTTTCTCCAATAGTCTGTTGAATTACTCTTGGTCCAGCAAAACCAATAAGAGCATTTGGTTCAGCAATAATAATATCGCCCAAAAACGCAAAAGATGCACTAACTCCACCTGTTGTCGGATGAGTCAGTATGGAGATAAATAGTAAACCTTCATTATCTAAGCGTTTTAAGGCTGCGCTTGTTTTTGCCATCTGCATCAGGGAGATGACACCTTCCTGCATTCTTGCGCCACCTGAAGCAGAAATTATTATCAAAGGAATTTTCTCTTTTAATGCGATCTCTATAGCTCGTGTGACCTTTTCGCCAACAGCTGCTCCCATACTTCCCATCATAAATGTTTGATCCAGAACTGTAATTACAACAGGATATTTTCCAATTTTTGCAATCCCTATTTTTACAGCAGATTTAGATTTACTTTTTTTATATGCAACCTTTAATTTTTCTTTATAACTAACAAATTCCAATGGGTCAACAGATTTTAAATTTTTATATTGTTCGTGAAAGCTTCTGGTTTTAGTTAAGAATTTAATCCTTTCATTTGGCGTAAGGCCTAAATGGTAATTACATTCAGGACAAACAAATTGTTTCTTTACATAAAAATTGATAAAATGGGTTGTTTTACAACCCGGACATTTTATAAATAATTTTCGCATAGTTTTACCTCAGATTAGTTGAATCGGTTGAATCGGTTGAATCAGTTGAATCGGTTAAATCAGTTCAACCAGTTCAACCAGTTCAACCAGTTCAACCAGTTTACTAATTCACTAAAAATATCTTCCAATAAAATTAGTAGTAATATTTGATTTAATAAATTCAGAGTGATTTAGAATCTTTTTGTGAAAGTCAATCGTGGTATGAATTCCATCAATGATAAATTCATCAAGTGCTCTTTTCATCCTTTGGATTGATTCATTTCTTGTATTACCCCATGCAATCAGTTTAGCTATCATTGAATCGTAATAGGGTAAGATATAACTGCCAGTAAAGCAAGCTGAATCAACACGTATACCAAATCCACCTGGAGGAATATATTGAGTAATCATTCCCGGGCTTGCTCGAAAATTATTTGCCCAGTCTTCTGCATTTATTCGGCATTCAATTGCATGTCCATGATGAATTATATCTTTTTGATTTAAACCTAATTTTTCACCACCTGCAATAGCAATCTGTTTTTTTACAAGGTCAATGTTTGTTATCATTTCCGTAACAGGGTGCTCAACTTGAATTCTGGTATTCATTTCCATAAAATAGAATTGATTTGTATCAACATCATAAAGAAATTCCACAGTACCGGCAGAATGATAATTTACGCTTTCTGCAGCTTTTACTGCAGTTCCACAGATTTTATTTCTTGTTTCTTCAGATAATATAGGGCAGGGTGATTCTTCCAAAAGTTTCTGATGATTTCTTTGTATAGAACATTCTCTTTCGAAAAGATGAATTGTATTCCCATTCTGGTCTGCAATGATCTGCACCTCGATATGTCGAGCATTTGGGACAAATTTTTCAAGATACAGTTCATTTGAACCAAAGGCTTTTTCAGATTCTTGTGCAGCGTTTTTCAGGTTTTTTTCAAGTTCACTTGCTTGATTGACGATTCTCATACCTTTTCCACCACCCCCAGCAGAAGCTTTAATCATAACCGGATAGCCAATATGCTGAGCAGTTTCTTTGGCAATTGATATATTTTCCAGAATTCCTTTTGAACCAGGAGTAACTGGAACACCAGCTTTAGTCATCAGTTTTCTTGCAGTTGCTTTGTCACCCATTAACCTCATTGATTTCGGGCTTGGTCCAATAAATATAATATTAAGTGCTTTACATGCATCTGCAAAATCAGCATTTTCAGCAAGAAATCCATATCCAGGATGGATGGCATCTGCACCGCTTGCCTCAGTTGCTCCAAGTATGTTCTGATAAAATAAGTAGCTCTTTTTTGCAGGTGCTTCACCAATGCATATTCTCTCATCTGCCATTTTTGTATGAAGACTGTCTTTATCTGCTTTGGAATATACAGCTATAGTTTTGATTCCTAACTCTTTTGCTGCCCTGATAATCCTGAGAGCGATCTCTCCACGATTTGCAATTAAAATTTTTTTTATCATTTTATTGTAACACAATCGTCTCGATTGTGTACGCAATTGGGGACTCCGATATATCGGAGCCTTATATTTTTAAATCTAACTAATTTTAATTTTAAACAAAGTTTGGTCATATTCAACCAACTTTCCGTTTTCCGCTAATATTTCTTCAATTATACCAGTAACTTCAGATTCAATCTCATTCATCGATTTCATTGCTTCCACAATGCAGAGTGTATCTCCTTTTTTCACACTGGAATCAATGTCCACAAATGGAGCACTGTCGGGTGACGAGGCTCTATAAAATGTTCCAACAATCGGTGTTTTGACTTCAATGATATTTTTATCTTCTTTTTTTTCTGAAGCTGACTCTGTCGTTTCTTTCTTTTTAATTTCCTCTTTTTTTGCATACTCAGGTGCTTCAGAAATTGGTTTTTCAATCTCTTTTTCGGGAATTTTGATTATTGTTTCCTCGCGAGTTATTTTTCGCCAGATTTCATATTTTTCTTCATTACGATTAACAATTATTTTTGTAATATCATATTTTTGCATCTCTTCAAAGATTGAACGAAGATGTGCAACTGAAATAATACTTTTATCTTTTGAACCTATCATCAAGCCTCCTTAATAAATTTTTTAAACACAAAGAGCACAAAGGTCACAAAGGAAATACATTTATTTATATCCGATTAATCTATTCTCTTTTTCAATTTTATTTTAGTAAAATCAATATCTTTAATATTTTCAGGAATCAAAAAATACGATGCTAATTTTATCCAGTCCTTATCTCTAATTGTTATTATTTTATCTAAGTAAAAACTAACCCAAACATCACCGATTTTAGAGTCGGATGATTCTTTTGAAAGTTTACCTTTTGTAATGTTTACATACTTTTCGTCAATATCTATCCCGATAAATCTTCGTCCTAATCTCTTTGCGGCGATAACAGTTGTGCCAGTACCCACAAAAGGATCTAATACAATATCATTTTCATCTGTACTCATCAGAATTATCCGTTCTAATAAATGTATTGGCAACTGACATGGATGTTCATCTCTATATTTATTATGTTTTATGCGATGAATATCTGTCAAAACATCAGAAATTAATGGGCCAAATGGATGTAAGCCAGCTTTTTTCCCACCATAATCTTTTAGAAGATAGCCACATTTTCTGCATCGTTTATGTGGATAACGAATTTCATAAAATTTATTTTTTTTTGAATCTTTTACATAATATAAAATGCCATAATGAGCGGGTTGTAAACTTTTCCCCATTGGTGCTGTTGGCGCATCCCAGGCAATCCAATGTTTAAAATAGGAAATTTCATTTAAAAAACTTGAATAATAGGTTAGCCATTTGGGAATATTGTGAACAAGTATAGAGCCTGTGGGCTTTGTGATTCTCACCATTTCATAAATCCACCGCTTACACCAATTTAAATATTCATTAAATTCTTTATTGTCTCTGTATCCATTATATTTCTTCCCTAAATTAAAAGGTGAATCTGCAAATGTTATATCTATAGAATTATCTGGAATGTTTTTCATAACTTCCAGACAGTCTCCTTGAATTACCTGATTGATGTATTTATCAATCATTAACGAATACCTCCCTTAATAATTGCTCAAATCGTTCCAATTCCTCTTGATGAAAAGTAAACACATCCTCATACGCAGTTATCATTCTTTTCAGATCATTTTTTCTTACATACCAACCAATACCATCAACGAATCCTAAAAAGTGGGCTTCTGGATAATGTTCTTTGATTAAAGAATCAATTGAAATCTCTGTTTTTGACTTATCACCTTGACCTGAAGAGGTTGTAACTAAATATGAACATTCAATAATTATTCTGGGGTCTCTTTTGTCAGGAATGATGAAATCCATTGTTCGTTTTGTATCAGGAGCATTGCTTATCAATTCGCTTAGGTCTCCCTTCTCAAATCTAATCCCCATTTCATCCAGTATATTTTCGATAACTGTTTCTGGATTATTCTCTTTCTTACCTGAATATGAGCCCTTTTCTTTATAACGAATAAGTGTATCAATTAGTGCATCTATTTCAAAATTTAGTTTTGATATACTCAATTTTTTTAGTTCAAAGAGTGGCAAAGCATTAGAAAGAATTGGAATTGTAGAACCTTCAAAAAATATATTCACTAAACCTTTCCTAAAAAAATCGTTTTCCCGTATCTTCTTCTGAATTTTACTATCTGACCATTCCTTAATATTCTCTCTATCACTTAATTCTGTTTCTGTAATCCATTTTTCTTTATAAACAAGAGAATTTAATTCAGGGTCATCAACTATTCGCATAAATGTTATAAGTCTTTTTAGACTCTCGTTTGAAAAGCCTGTTAATGCAAGTAATGCCCTTAACCCATTCTCTCTTTTATGAATTAAGTCTTCAAATAATTCCTTTCTCAAACCCGTATTTTGGATTTGGTTCTTTAAGACAAGTAAAGTTTCCTTGATTGAATTAACATACCCTTCATAAGCTTCTTCAAATTTTCTATTATAGAAATAAAAGGTATTTTTTGTAATAACTGTATTGAACTTTTTGTCTACTGATGGAAATTGCATTTTAGCCATATTTTCCCTCGCTTCTTTAACTTACGACCAAGGACATCCGGGAACAGGACATCTCCAATAGGTTCCAGGTGGCACTGCAGGATGATTAGTATTATCTACTGGAGCATATTTATGCCACCATTCACACTCAAGATAATAGGCGCGCATAGGAGAAGTTGTATATTCAAACCAAAAATATTTATAGCCTAACCCCTCTTGTGCAGAACTTTTGATACGCTGGGCTAAATCAGTATTTGAACGACCTACATAATGAGCCACTTTGCCATCACGCGATAAAATATAGGCTCCCGGTGAAGTTCTTGTAACATAAGAATCAACCTTCGAAAGAGGATACGGTCCTTTCATAATTACTCCTACATATAAGTTTTATTTTTTTGGTTATATTTTCATTGACTTTTTTTAAAGTATTTTGATCTTTGAAATGGTCACACATCTCCCGAAGCCGTAGGCGAAGGGAGATGTGTGACCACAATGCAACAGGGCAAGACAACCGCATTTTTCTGGACTTAAAAGTCCCTAAGGAGTCTGTTGCTTGCTCATAAAATTCCTATCGGTTGATTGGACATAATAGTCCCCGTTATCCGGGAGATTGAATTAGAGCAAACCCTGAAGCATAATTAATATTAACGAGGTAAGCATCATGAAAAAAAATATGTCTAACGCCGATTCGTCGGGCAAAAAAATGTTCACATACTTTGGCGGCATCGATGTTTCAAAAGACTCATTTGACATCGCTGTTATCAATAAAGAAATGCAAATCATTATCCAAGAAAAATTTGATATGAACTCTGAAGGGTTTAATCAACTTATGGATTTATTAACTAAATCTCTATCTGATAGAACTTTGTTTGTTATGGAAGCTACAGGTATATATCATTTGAATTTGTATTCATTCCTTATGGAGCAAGGATGCAAAACCGCTATCGTAAACCCATTGCTTATTCATAACTTTTCAAAAACAGTATCACTTAGAAAAACAAAAACTGACAAAAAAGATGCAGAGAAAATTGCTCAATTCGCCTTAATGTATCAGCAAAATATCGATACTTCCGGTAAAAAAAAGAATATCGCCAGAGCTATTGTCAGAGAAAGAGATCACCTTTCTCAAAATGTTGCCAGACTCAAAACAGAAATAAAAAATCTACTTCAAGTCCTCTTTCCTGAACTCGAACACAATACTAATGTATTCACAAAAACTATGCTTAAATTATTGCTAAAAGCACCAGGACGATTCCCAATAATGAAAATGAGACCTCAAGTAATCGGAAGAATCTTCAAAACTACAAGAGGTAATAGAATTCGTATAGCACCCAGTACCCTTATTAACCTGGCAAAAAAATCAATTGGAGTTCAGAATGATATGTTAGAAGTTGTACTCAAATCTAAAATCGAAAGACTGATCTTTATATTGAATCAAATAAACAATATGAATGACAATCTAAAACAATATATAGAAAAAAATATTCAACAAGATTTTGCTATTCTAACTTCAGTTAATGGGATTGGAAAAACTACTGCCGAGAAATTTCTTGTCGAAATTGGTGATATCTCTAACTTTAGCTCTCACAATCAACTAAGAGCATACATCGGAACAGATCCATCAATAAAACATAGTGGATCTTCAATAAACAATAATGGTAAAATATCAAAACGAGGAAATGCATATTTGAGAAAAACTATCTGGCAGATGGCTGTCGGGGTTATTAGATGTTGTGAACAGTTCAAAAAGTACTTCCAAAAGAAAATGGATGAAGGTAAAAAGTACAAACAAGCTGTTATTGCTGTCGCTAATAAATTAATCAAAACACTCTATGCTATGTTAAAGAACAAAATTTATTTCAAACTGACGAAACAAGCTAATTAACTTTTATTTCTATATAGTTGACTCCTTTTTTAATATTTTGGTGGCTATCTTCATTTTTTCTGTTTCTTTAGAAACAAAGTGTTCTCCATAACGATATTCTTCTCTTGATATGAATCGAAATCCATCTGTCTTTGTGATGAGTGCAATATGGACTTCCCCACCAACCGTTGGCATTCCATAGCTAAATTGTTGAGATTTTATCATAATATTGACAAAGAAGTCCACACATTCAATAGTATTCTGTTCAGAGAGATCACCCCAGTTCGCATTGAAACCATCAAGATCCCATTTATCACTAAACATATCTAACTCTTGTATCTCTTCCATAGTGAGTTCTGGAATTTGTACAGAAACTTTCTTTGGCTTTAAAAAATTATTTATTTTGTCTCGATATTTCCTTAGAAGTTCTATATGACGACGCTTGATCTTTAACGTGTTAGACCAATCAGTACCAAATACAATTCGTTGGATCTCTTTCATTTGGCCACCGAAGACTATACCCCAATCTTTTATTGTATCTTGCACTTCATCCTCTGGTAATTTAATACGCACAATTTTAGGAATTGGGCTTTGTTTGTTATATCCCCCTAAAATAAATTCCAGCTCGGGTCTCTCTTTTTCATCTGGATATTTACTCTCAAGGTATTGAGAAAAATGAGTAAGAATTTTCTTGGCTATTCCTTTTACAGTATAGTTCTTGGGCTTGGGTTTATCTTGACAAGCGGGTTCTTTACTCTTAAACTCTTCAATTAAACTCTTTACGGTACGATCCCCAATTGATGCAATGCCTGTAGTCATAACACCCATTTCTAATGGAGATAGAGAAAATAGCTTGCTCACATGAGTCATATGTGAATAAGGGATATCTTGTCTCTTATTCCAAATATCAGAGAACCCCTTAAGCATTGGCTTGCCATTTTTGTTCTTCTTCAATTTGAAGTCACTATCAAAAAATTCAAGCAAATCAAAAGGATCTAATAAAGGTTTTGTGCTTGTGCCTAAACTATCACAGCCAAGAACTAATGCATCTTTTGTCGCTAATGCAACTAAACTTGTCATATCTCCTCCTTAAGAAATTAGTATGAGAAATTTATCCTTCATTAGTATTTTTATATACTCTTCCTTTCTTAAAGAATAATATATATTCGTCTTTCATTGTGTTTCTCATACCCTTTATAGGCTTCAGAACGCTTTTAACTAATGCTAAATTATGTTTTTTGCAGGATTTTATTATTTTATTCTCCAGCCTGATTCCCCCGGTTTGATTTGTATTAGACCCTATAATCATCACAAAATATTTATCTTTCTTCAGCACTCTTGAAACTTCCGAACATACAGTATCCATATCATTAAAATAATTTTCTAATCGCTTATTTTTGTTTTTACCAATCAATCCAATCATTTTACTTCTAATAGCATTAGCATTATACCCTAAAAATTTTAATTGAGCTTCATCGTTTTTTACATAATCAATCGCGAATGAATAAGGCGGTGAGGTAATTACTCCATCAATTGAATTATCTTCTAATGACACTTCCATAGCAGTTGCATCTTCTAATATATTAACACTTCCTAAATTACTTATGTATTTTGAACTATTTAATATGAAATTGACAAGCGTATCTTCGTATCTTTTTAGCACTTTTGTAAAAAGTTGTCTGTGATTAGAATTAACCACTCTTTTCGAATATCCTAAAGCATCCAAGAAAGCAAGTAATGCCAATTCGTAAACTTTTAATTTTTCATTGTCAGTAATTTTTTCCAATTGAGATTTTACATCATCAACATTAAAAAAATCGAATAACTTCTCTGCTTTACTAGAAATTCCTTTTAGTAACTCAGCATTTATAGATAAACTCTCATATTTTACTTTTGTCATAAATTGGCAAAAATGGCTTAAATCAATTGCATAAGAATTTATTCCCATCAATGAAGATTCAATATTTGTGGTTCCACTGCCACACATTGGGTCTAAGATAGTTTCTCCTTTTTTTATTCCCATGATGTTGATCAATGCTTTAATCAATTGAGGATGAAATTTCCCTCTATAAGGGAATAATCCATGAGTTGCATATCCGGTAGAAAATTTACCATTTTCAAAATAGCTCTTTGTTAATGTTGATCTATCATCTGTTAGAGCATTTGAAGAAGATTTATACATTAAATAATGTTTTGAATACTTATTATTAACTGATTTGAAGTAAGCAGTTCTATCTAAAAAGTTATCCGAATTTAAACTGTTATACTCAAGGTAAGCCAACTCAAATTCAAATAATTCATTAACTGATGGTAATAATTCTACTTTACTCTCAAATAGAATTTGAAGAAATGATGGAATTTCATAAAACTTTCTATTTTTATTAGTTCTCATCTTTAGGACCAGAAATTATTTCTGGGTATATAGATTCTCCCATTCACTTTCTTCTCTGTCTAAATCTAAATAAATTTCTACAAATCCGATAAACTCTATATCTGAAAATAAATTTTTTGCTTTAAGAAATAGAGATTTTGCTAATCCATAAGGCAAAATCCAGCTTGAATCATCAAATTGGTTCCGCCAGCTGACGGATTG
>JACNFI010000102.1 GCA_014384665.1 Candidatus Cloacimonadota bacterium | reverse complement strand
GAACTCTGCGTCTCTGCGGTGAGGTATTTTCATATGAAAAAGATAACATATAAAAATTCTGGCGTGAATATCATTGCTGGCGAAAAAACCGTTCAAAAAATAAAGCCATTAATCAAAAAAACTTTTGATAAAAATGTGCTTACAGACATTGGCAGTTTTGGAGCCTTATATCATCTTGACCTGAAAAAATGGCAGAATCCTGTTCTGGTATCTAGCATAGATGGAGTTGGCACAAAAATTTTGCTCGCCAAACTGGCAAACAAATTTGACACAATTGGGCAGGATTTGGTCAACCATTGCGTTAATGATATTCTAACTCAAGGGGCAACACCACTCTTCTTTCTTGATTATATCGGAGTTGGGATTCTAAAATCAGAAAATATCACAGAAATTGTAAAAGGATTAGCAAAAGCATGTCAGGAGAATAATGTTGCTTTGATTGGTGGTGAGATGGCAGAAATGCCAGATGTTTATCACAATGATGATTTTGACCTTGCTGGAACAATTGTCGGATGTGTGGAAAAAGATAAAATCATCACTGGCAAGAACATCAAACACGGAGATATTCTGCTGGGATTTCCTTCAACTGGCTTGCATACAAATGGATATTCTCTGGCTCGGAAAATTCTTTTTGAAAAATTAAATTTGAATATTGATTCTCAAATTTCTGAATTGAATAAAACAGTCAGTGAAGCATTTTTAACTATTCATAAATCATATCTCACAACTTTGACTGTTTTCATAAAAGAAAAGCAGATAAAAGGTCTGGCTCACATTACTGGTGGAGGTATTCCAGGAAATTTAAAAAGAATCATTCCAGATGGACTTTCTGCTGTAATTGATACAAATTTATGGAAAATTCCTACAATTTTTACATTCCTTCAAAAAGCTGGAAATATAGATATAAAAGAAATGTTCAATGTATTCAATATGGGAATTGGAATGATTGCAGTTGTCGATAGAGATAATGAAAAACAGATTATTTCCAAAACTGATGCTGTCAAAATTGGAATAATAGAAAAGGGGGAACAGAAAGTCATATGCTCCTTCGGAGCGTCATAAGAGCCTTCGGCTCGTCATTAATACTCATTATTGCCCAATGACCTAATGACAGCGAAGCGTTTTGACGGCTTTAGCCATTATGACAGCAAAGCGTGATGACTAATAATTCTTGGCGCTTCATCAATTCTGGCAAGATGTCACCTGCAGAAAACATGGCAATTGACGAGGCAATATTACAAGGCGTTTCAAAAGGAATTTCTCCTCAAACAGTTAGAGTTTATGACTGGAACCCTCCAACAATCTCTTTTGGTTTTCATCAGAACATTGAAAAACAGATTGACATTGACAGAGTAAAAAAATATGGATTTGGCATTGTGCGAAGGCCAACTGGCGGAAGAGCAGTATTACATTATGATGAGTTAACTTATGCAGTAATTGCTTTAAATAGTGAAATTTTAAAGGGCTCAATATTGGATTCTTATAGAAAAATTAGTAATGTTCTACTTAATACTCTTAATGAAATTGGAATTGAAGCAGATATGGAAAACAGTTTGCCAGTACTTAACGAGCAGAAAAATTGGACAAATCCCTGTTTTGCCAGTGCTTCAAAATATGAAATTCATTACAAGCATAAAAAAATCATTGGAAGTGCACAAATGAGGAAACATAATGTCTTGCTTCAGCATGGCTCAATATTACTAAACCATAATCAGGAATTAATGGCTGAGTTTTTAGCTTATAAAGAAGATAAGAAAAAACACTTAAAAAAAATCTTATCTCAGAAAACCATAGCAATTAACCAGATAGTGGATTCACCAATTAGCTTTTTTGAACTTGCAAATATCCTTAAGAAACATTTTGAACAAGAATTTTATGTATGTTTCAAGAATGGTTGTAAACTAAACGAGTTTGAACAATCAATATTTAATTCATTATATTTAAAATATAAAAGAGTTTACTACAAAAACCCACGAAATTCAGTAATATAAATAAATTTTTTCGCGTATTCCGCGGGTAATATCTTTTTATAGTGAACTCATAAAAATTTTGATTTTTAATGAAATTTAAATAATTCAATAAAAAAAGTTGACATAAATTTTTATATAAGAAAATTTTGTTCAATAATGTTTTGGACCAAAAGTATCAATCCAAAATGGAACTTTGCTGATTAAGATATTTTTAGAGTATATTTTATGATTTAATATTTAATAAAAGGGAGAAGCTATGAAAAAATATCTTTTTACTTTAATTGTATTATTATTACTTCTTACAAGCACAATCTCAGCTGGCACAACCGGGAAATTAATGGGTAGAGTAACTGATGCAGAAACAGGTGAACCGATTATAGGTGCCAATATCATCATATTAGATAAACAGATAGGTGCCGCTTCTGACGAAAAAGGACGATATATGATAATAAATATCCCGGCAGGCACTTACAATGTACGAGCATCTTTGATGGGATATACGCCTACGACAGTTGAAGGTGTTAGAATTAATTTGGACTTAACCACCACCCTGAATTTCAAATTACATAAGGAAGCAATAGGAATAGAAGGTATTACAGTTAAAGCTGAGAGAAAACTTGTAGAAAAAGATATAACCGGCACAGAGGATATTGTTACATCTAAGGAAATGGAACATATGCCAGTTGACAATATTCAGGAAATTGTGGCTGTTACTGCTGGTGCTGTTGGTTCTGGTGAAAATTTGCATATTCGGGGTGGACGGGCTGGCGAAGTTGTATATACTGTTGATGGTATGTCAATTTCAAATCCTGTTGATGGCGGCTTTGGAATGAGTCTTGATATGGACGCAGTGAGTGATATGTCTATTCAAACCGGAGGATTTACTGCTGAATTCGGTAATGCTCAATCTGCAATTATAAACCTGGTAACAAAATCCGGAGGTCCAAAATATTCTGGAAAAATACAGCTTAGTTCTGACCATATATTTAATGAAGGAAACAATGCAGATGAAATAAAATTCTCTTTTGGTGGGCCATTGCTTCCATTTGGCTCCACACAGCAACGAGATAAATATACATTCTATATAAATACTTCTGGTGCCTGGACAGATACACGATATAAAAACTATTATACGATTAAGCCAAACGATGTTTTATGGGAATGGCTCTCAGAAGAGCAAATTAATACAATTAATAATATAGACAGCCATAGAGATACGGTCTGGATATTTGATATAGGCGACAGATTTAAAAATAACTATCAGGGAAATGCAAAGGTTAAATTTAAATTAAGCCCGAAAGTAAAACTCACTTTTGCAGTAAGAGGTGATAGAGAGACCTATCTTCCTTATTCTCATAGTATGAAGTATTCTTTAGAGCATTATAATCATTTTACAACAACTCATAACCAGCAAGCTTTTACCTGGGACCAAACAATTTCACCAAAGATGTTTTATACAGTTCGGGGAAGTAGGTTTGAGACTGGTATAAATATTAATTCAGGCGTAGACCCCGACTGGTATTTCTCTGATGAGAATACAGATTGGGATAATCCATTCTGGACTCAAAACCCAACAGATAAGAACTATGGAGTTAACATTCCAGGATACCTTGAAAATGGTATAGATATAAGTTTGGAATATATGAACCAATTCGGTGAATATAAAGATATCCCAAGTTTTAATTCTCCCGGAACTAACAGTGGCCTTTTCTGGGATGATAAAACAGTTACTTACACTTTAAGAAGTGACCTCACCTACCAAATTAATCAAATACATAGTGCAAAAACTGGAATTGAAATAAAATATAATGAGATTTATAAGGATAGGATTTCAATACCATGGTATATTGATGATACAAAGCGTTTACCGAATTATCTTGAAAATCAGGTTACAGATGTTGATACCAGTATAGTTCCATTTGAGCAGGATAATATGGTTGCATACGGTTCAGGTACTAATATAAAAATTTATTGGAAAGAGGATTTTCAGGATGCAATCAGGTTTGCAGGTGGGTTTATAGATGGATATGAAGCTTACCCATTGGAAGGTGCCTATTATATTCAAGATAAAATGGAATGGGAAGGAATGATTGTTAATGCTGGAATTAGATTTGATTCCTGGTATTTAGGTGATATATATAAAGTAAAGAGTGATACGACAGGCGAATATATTGATGCTGAATGGGATTATATTGAATATATTATAGATGTTGGTAGTGACAACTTTGTTCTTAAGAAAGAAAAAGTAAATAAATTTCAGCTAATGGTCAGTCCCCGTCTTGGTATATCACATCCAATAACTGATAAGGATGTGTTGCACTTTGCGTATAATTATCAGAGTCAGCTCCCACCAATGCAGTATGTGTTTACAGCAGCAACACCAGAAGTAGGCAGAACTGGTACTGATGTTGGCAATCCCAATCTCAAACCAGAAACAACAATCACTTATGAGGTTGGGGTAGAACACCAGATGGGTGAAGATTATCTCCTTGATATTACTCTTTTCTATAAAAATATTTATAATCTTGTTAGTATGATTAGTAATAATTATGCTTTATTACCTGATTCTATTGCACAAGCGGGGAGACAGTATTATCTATATTGGTCAAATGATTATGGCAGTGCTCGTGGTGCAGAATTCACTCTCAAAAAGAGATTTAGTAATTTCTGGGGATTTGATTTTGGTTATACTTATTCCTGGGCAAATGGTAGAAACTCAGGCGTTACTGATGCAAGAGATAATTTAAGAGAGTTTCCGCTTAATTGGGATGTGCGACATATTGGTGTAGCAAGCTTTGATTTCAGAATTCCAGAAGATGAAGAATTTTATGTTTTCGGATTAAAAATGCCCGATAAATTCTATGCAAGTTTGCTATGGCGGATTCAATCCGGCGAACCTTATACTCCCGTAACTCCCGACCCAGATAGTAATACTCCATTACAAACTAATTCTAAAAGAAAACCCTGGACCAATACAGCAAATCTTAAGATAAGTAAAGCATTTAAGTTGATTGGAGATTCCCGATTTAAAATTTTCATCAGTATTAATAATTTGTTTGATACCAAAAATATTAATTATGTGAATGCAAAAACCGGTAAACCTCAAGATGAGGGGACTTATTACTTTTGGGAAGAATATGAAAAGCCTGGCGGGCAATATTATGGTGATATAAATGGAGCAAAAATATATATGGCTGGTTTACAAAATCCAGGTATTTATTCAGAAGGTAGAAAATATACTTTAGGTATAAGCCTTGAATGGTAAAGATTTAAAAGGAGCAGTTTACCCTTCGTAGTGCAACGGAGATACTACGAAGAACGGAATTGTCATGAAAGGAGATATAAAGGTGTATAGAAAAAAGAAAATTAGTATTCTTACCCTTG
>JACNFI010000101.1 GCA_014384665.1 Candidatus Cloacimonadota bacterium | reverse complement strand
CTCGTCAGGCTCATAACCTGAAGGTCGTAGGTTCAAATCCTGCCCCCGCTACCAATTCTTTGGCGATGTAGCTCAGTTGGTTAGAGCAGTGGAATCATAATCCATTGGTCCGGGGTTCGAATCCCTGCATCGCTACCATCTTTTCCTCTGCCAAAAATTTCAGGCAGATTTTTTATGTGCGCCAGTAGCTCAGCAGGATAGAGCAACGGCCTTCTAAGCCGTAGGTCGGAGGTTCGAATCCTCTCTGGCGTGCCTTAACCTATCACTACTTATAATGAGAGGTTTTTATGCTTAAAAAACTCCAAGTTATTTCTTCATTAAGAAAGACCTATTCACATTCAGTATTAGACAACTACATGGAAATATTTTCATTCCTAAATTTTGTTACCCATAAGATATTATTAAGAATCATTCATAATTTCCAAAAAATTTTTTAATAATAAGTATTTTTATTGACAACATAATATAATTAAATGTTTTTTTGGAAAAAATTTCTTAAGGAAATTCCTCTTTGTTGTTAATAACTTATAAATCTTATTGTTAAATTTTTTATATTTTCCATCATAGCAGTAAGTTATAAATATGAACAAATTGTGAATATTTTGTGAATAAGTTAAATTTATTTTTGTTATCTTGTTTGCTTTCAAACGGTTATCAAACCATAAATTAAAATATGACAGATTCAGAAGGTTTGTGGATAAGAATTTTATCAGAGGTAAAAAAACAAGTAAATATTCAAACCTATAAAACCTGGTTTGAAAAAGCTAAAGAATTCAGTCTTGTTAATAATACATTAACAATAGAAGCACCAACAAAATTCTTTGCTGATTGGCTTGAACAACATTATAAATCCCTTTTAGAAGAAATTTCATATAACCTTACCGGGCAAAATATCAAAATTGATTTTATTGGTTCCTCAAAAAATAAGAGCAAACCTTCTCTAAAAAAAAGTATCATAGATTTTACAAACTACGCAGTCCTGAATAGCAGATACACTTTTAACCACTTTGTGGTTGGAAAAAATAATCATTTCGCCTATTCCGCTGCACAAGCAGTTGCAGAACAACCTGGAAAAATCTATAATCCTTTCTTTATTTATGGTGGCTTTGGCTTGGGTAAAACCCATTTGATGCAAGCTGTCGGGCACTATGTTATTAATAACAAAAAGAAAAAGAAAGTCCTATACACATCAACAGAAGATTTTACAAATGAAATGATATCAGCAATCCAAACAAATACAACTATAAATTTCAGAAAAAAATTTAGAACCTATGATGTTCTAATGATTGACGATATACACTTTTTAGCCGGGAAAGAAGGAAGTCAGGAAGAATTTTTCCATACATTTAACACGCTTTACAATTCAAAAAAACAAATCATACTTACAAGTGACCGTCGTCCAAAAGAAATTCAAGATTTACAAAAACGGCTGATTTCTCGTTTTGAGTGGGGACTCCTCGCAGATATAAAAAGACCAAATCTTGAAACCCGTATCGCAATCTTACGACAAAAATGTGAGGAAGAAAATATAATATTAAAAGATGAAATTATAGATTTTATTGCTGATAATTTTGATGATAATATAAGACAATTAGAAGGCTCACTTATCAAAATATTAGCATTTAGTTCTTATAAAAATATTCAAACAGAGCAAATTAAAATTGATGATGTAAAAGAAATTCTTTCAGATTTAATGATAAAGCAGAAAAAAACAATTAACTTAGACTTAATTCAGGAAGAAGTTGCAAAGTATTTCAAAATCGGTAAAAACCAGATAAAAGAACTTACTCGTAAAAAAGAAATTGCCATACCTCGTCAGATTGCTATGTATCTATCTGTAAAACTTATTCCTCATATCTCACTTTTGGAAATCGCCAAACACTATAATAAAAAAGACCATAGTACAATAATTCACGCAAAAAAAAATATCTTAAACATGCTTACAAATGACATAAATCTAAAATCAAAAATTGATGAAATTATTGAGAATATTAATGAGTAAATATTTTTAACTTTATGAAATCTTATTCACATATTTATTCACACAATATATTTAATAATGTGAATATCTATCTGGTTTGCAAAAATCAAAACTATATTATCTTTCATAGTGAATATCTTAAACATATTCACAAAATTATTCACATAAAATTATGGTTTATTTTTTCTATATTATTAAATTCTGAATGATTTTCCACATTTTCACAATGACTACTTATACTACTAATTATATATTAAAAATAAATAATATTAAAAGGATATAAAGAAGACTTTAATACGAAATACTCATCCGCCATATAGTAAATGCAATCCGGTTTATTAAAACACTATTATCCCGATATATCGGGTATGTTAGATCGTTTCAATATACTTGTAATTCGTAATTTTACATTTATATTTGTGTTTTTGTGGTGAAGGGATTTACATATGAAACACTCATGCCGATATTTCGGCACCCCAGTTAAATATAAAAAAAAGATTTAACGGGATAGGCAAAAGAGTATGAAAATTACATTAGACTTGTTGAATTTTTTATGTTTCTAATTTTTTTCTTTGCTTGCCCTATGAAATGCGAAGCATATTTCATTGGGGTGTCTTCGTGTCCATTCTCTGTAGCAGTAGGACTGCTACGGAGAAGGATGAACCTTTGTGGTTAGAAAGGATTAATATATGAAACATTCATGTCCCGAAAAAATTCGTGACACCCCATTAAATAGGAAAAGATTTAACCCTAGTGAAATAAATAAAGATTTCACAGGGCAGGCGGGGCAGGCAAAGGAGTATGAAAATAGCATTTGAGTAGAGTTATCAGATATTCTCTGCGAACTCTGCGTCTCTGCGGTGAGGTATTTTCAGATGAAAAAAAACAAAATTATATTACTTACAGTTTTTACTCTATTTATTCTAATTTTATCCTGCACAAAAAAAAATAACTTTATTGGTTTTGATGAAAATATAGATAGTTATGTAATAGATACAACCATTACTAATTCAATCAATTATATAAAAAGTTACAAAGATAGTATCTTAAATTATCATAACAATTCGGATTTAATAGTAGGAAAATTTAATGATATTGAAGTAAGAACTTTACTTAAATTTAAAAACTTACCAGATACAAGTTGGATTGATTCTGTAACTATTAATTCTTGTGAAATAATATTAAAAAAACATTATTTGTTTAACAGTGATTTTAATATAAAAGTTTATGAACTCAATAATAATTGGGAAGAGAATACTGTAATATGGGATAGTATAAATTTTGAAGGGATGACTGAACTTGTTGATTTTCTAACAAATGAAGATACTATTAGCTTTTCAATTGATACTATTTTAGTTAAGAATTGGATTGAATCTGACACTACTAATTATGGAATTATCTTTGAAGCAGAAAATCTTGATAGTAACTTTGTTGAATTTTATTCATCATACACAGATGATTATCCATCCTTGCGAATTGTCTTTACAGGAATATCTACATCTAAAATGGATACTATCACCTACAAAGTTTCTGAAGATACTTTTATTGGTTTTGATTCTACTTTTTTTTATAGTAACATTTTAGATTATGAACAAATAGGTAATTTGTCTCCAACAAGAACAATAATTAGTGTAAATCTTGATTCATTAGCAAATGCTATAAGTCCAACTTTAGTAGAATTAGAAAAAATTAGTATTAATTTAGCAGAACTTATATTTGACTCTACAATGATTGCTAACTCATTAGTTCTAAATTCCTATTTGGGTGTTAGACCATATTATATCTCTGATACAATAAATATTGAATATGAGTTTATTAATGGAACCGTAACATCTGAATTTTATCAACATAAGGAGTTTAAAATAAATATCACAGGAATAGTACAGGGTCAAATAAGAAAGTATTTAGATAATAATCAAATATTGCTGAAGTCAACTACTGAAAATAAAGATTTCTCATATATTAGGTTTGTTGAGAATAAAACTCCACACTTACACATAATTTATACAAAACCTATAATTGATTATTAGTTTTATCATATCCCGATTTATTAAAATATTCAAGGAGATATTTAAGTGAGAAAAATAGTATTCATAGTTATATTTATTTTAATATCAGTAAATAGTTTTGCAGATTCAATTTTTTCTCCCAATGGATTTGTTGAAGAAAACTATGGACTGGATAACTTTTCTACAGGTATGGGTCAAACAGGGATAAGTTCAATATTTAGAAGGAATTTTTCAGTTTGTAATCCTGCTTTAAATACTACGGTTAAAAAGACAAATTTTTTTACAAAGATGGATTTTGGTTATAATTATTTTAAGGACAGTAATGATAAATTTGAAGATAAAATTGCAAGTTTTCCTTATGTAAGTATTATTATACCTGTTGGAAGCAGTATATTTTTAGGAGCAAAATTTTTTGAAAAATATCATCTCGGATTAGAAACGAGTAACGAGGATTCACTAGAAAATATTGGAAAATATTTTGCTGATATTATTTATGATGGTTCAATAAATCAAATTGGATTATCAATTGCAAAAAAAATAAAAAATATCTCTATAGGCATAAATTATAATTACAATTTTGGAAATAAGATAAAAGAGCTTAGTATAGATTTTGATGATAATGAATTAGAGAAACATTTTGAAAAACTTGAAAGATTCTATGATTGTACAAATTTTTCAATAGGTATTAATTTTCCTATTTCAAAATTTTCATTTGGTGGCTTTTATGAAAGCAAGTTAAAACTTAACTCCAACGAGAAGTATACGATAGAATTTGCAAGTAATCCTGATTTTGATTTAATTGAAGAAAGTAATAGGAATATTGTTCTGCCTTCACAAATAGGTCTTGGAATAGGTGTAAAACCTGCTGAATTTTTGTTTATTGAAACTGATTATAGACAGGCATTTTGGAAAGATGCTACTAATGAGAAAATGAACAAAAGGGATAGCAAATTCTATTCATTTGGTATATCATATCTTCCACACAGGAAAATATTTTGGAAAATAGCAACAAGACTTGGAGGTTATTATAAACAACTTCCTTGTAAAATTAATGAGAATTTTATTGATGAAAAAGGATTAACTTTTGGATTTGATATCCCATTACAGGTTAAAAATAAAGGGGGTTTAAGTCTGGCTTTTGTGTGGGGAGTACGAGGTGAGGTTTCAAAAAATCTCTACAGTGATGAGTTTTTTAAAGTGTCAATTGGATTTTCTTCTATAGATTGGTGGAAAAATCCAAAAAAATATAAAAAGGATAGGAAAATTCCTGAATTAGGTTCTGAATTTCGTTTAGAATATTAGATTATGAAATATTTGACAGATAAAAATCGGGTTACGGGTTACGAGTTACGGGTTATCTACCATAAACTTATGTGTCAGAAAAAAAGGAAATTCCTATGCAATTAAA
>JACNFI010000100.1 GCA_014384665.1 Candidatus Cloacimonadota bacterium | reverse complement strand
TAATTCTTTTTGGAGTGCATCGCGCCCTTCGATGCTGTTAATCTCGAATTATAAACCGACTGAGCCGTCAAATCCAAATAAGAAAAGCATGTCATTCCCGAGCCCCATCGGGAATCCAGAAAAATATAAAATAGTAGTAGCAGTTTAAATTAAGAAATTATTTACCTATGATAAAATACTGAAGATCGACTTCTTCTACTTCATTCATTGGAATTTTTACCAACCAATTCTGAAGAGATTCCAGAGCAGTCTTATAATCTGAATTTATCGAAAACCTCAACGGCTCTTTTGTAGCAATGATCTTTATTATTTCTGAATCTTCTTCTTTTTCCGGAAGCAAACCAACTATAAATTTGATCCCCAACTTTGTGTCATTTGCATTGGGAAGTTGAAACATCTCATTCGCTTTTACAAAATTATCTTCCCGATATTCATTTGGAAAAATTGTTGCAACATTCTCATCCGACATAATGTTCAAAACAGTTATGTAACAATCCTTTGAAGGAATAACTTCAAGAAAAAGCTGATCGCCATCCTGATAATAATCTTTATTCAACGAAGCATCCAACGTAAAATAAGGGTCATCTTCTCCACTTTGTTTGCCGACTTTTACCTTCAGTGTAAGAACCTTATAAATATGTTTCTTAAGAGTGATATTTTCTTCTTCAATAATTTCTTTCTCAAGGATGATACCACATGAAGTTTGATTAGTAAGTTTACTAAAATGATCCATCGTAATTTCTTTATTAGATTCTGCCTGAATAAGAGATGTCCTGCCTGTAACTTCGATTCCCGAGAATTCTTCTATTGCCATATTACAAGCAATTTGAATGGCTTTCTCTCTTGCTTCTTCAGGTGTGATATTTTCGATCAAGACAGGTACTTTCACAAGATACCAATCATCCGGCAATTTTTCAATTTCAGATTGTATATCGTTTCCAAAACAACAAATTGCTATTGAAAATAACATTATTGATATAAGTATAAGTTTTTTCATGTTTCCTCAAAAATTGATAAGCACTCTATTATAATTATCCGAAATAACAGAAGGCGTCTGCTCTCTGTCCAAAAATCCAGCTTGCTCGGATACATTAATTTGAATATAATCTCCCAATTCCTTAATGGTAAGATCACCATCGCTGTTATCATCTGCATTTCCCTGCATGCCTTTCATCAGAAAATAGGAGAACAAGCCATGCTTCATATCTGCCCAAGCTGATGAGATTTCTTTGCTACTTGCAGCAGAAAATACTGTAATGCCATAAGCAATTGGGCTGTCCACTTCTATCGTAATTGGACGTGCATCTGCAAGAAGCATTTCGTTTTCTCTATTCGCACCGCTAAAACAAGCATCGAGAAAAACCGTAACATTCTTTGCTTTCAGGTTTGCGAGATTTATATAAATTTTCTCTATCTCATAACCGGTTTGTGAAGCATAATTAGGATCGCCGTCATAGGGAATTAAATATGCTTTGTTCTGTTTTATATCCGGTGAACCGTGTCCTGCATAATAGAAATAAATCTCTGTTTTTCCATCCTTAACACGTTTATCTAACCACCCACCTTTGGAGAATACTTTATCGAATTCCGCTTTACCCACATCTTCATTTACTTTATAATAAATATTGCTTTCTTCTATTCCGAGCGTCTTATTGAAATATTCTTTGATGAAACGAGCATCCCGATGAGCAAAGGTAACATTTGAGACATTTTTATAATTTTCAATTCCGAAAATGACTGCCAAAATGTTTTCGTTTGTTTTTGTATTTTGAGGAATATTATTTTCTATATCGATTGAAAGTTCCTCTCCGAAATCTAAATCACCATACTTCTTATCTATTCCTGCTATAATAGTTTTTTGAATTTTTCTTGTTTTATCACTTTTTTTAATGGGTATTCGTAGTTTGTCCACAGTCGCCAAACCGGTTGACTCAGTTATATCAACATAAAGAGGTATTTCTTCTTTTGTATTATCGTTCACAAAGAACTCTATCGGAACATCTACGTAGTCGGTGTAATCGATTTCTCCGAGTTTTACTGTTTTTGGAAAAGTATCTGTCAGGAAAACATTATCATCAGTGTAAAATTTTGCATAAGTGCCCGATGACATCCCCTTACCTTTATTCGCAAACCTAACAGTTAAATTGACCATTTCTCCTGATTCGATTTTACCATTGCTATTTCCATCTTCTATTCCAACATCTGCGATGAACAGTTCTGGTTTATTGTACGATTTCGTAGAGATTTGGATTTCAACCGGTGCTGGTGGAAATCCGTTTATTTCCTCAAAATCAAAACGGAAGGTATGATCGTCATCTTGCAATCCAATATATGCTTCTATTGGAATTTTGACAGACACATCCTCACCCGGTGTGATCTCTTCAATATAGGTTTTATTATAATTCAAGTTATCCAAACGTTCCGGATGAATTTTTACGGTTATTCCTTTGCCGGGTCCTTTTCCTGTATTTATGATCTTAATTATGAAATTACCTTTTTCGAGGGCATCCAGGTACTGATTACCAGATGGCTCTTCAAAACTTATTTTCGCAGAAAGTGACGGCGGTCTTGTTATTGTTTTCTGTGCCAGCACTTCTTCCTCCACCTGAAATAAGGTTCGGTATAAATATGCAAATTCATCATTACACCCAACAGCAAGATACTTTCCATCCGAGCTGAAGGCAACTGAGTAGACATCATTACCATGTTTGAAAGATCTCACTTCATTGCCTGTCTCTAAATTGAAGATACGAGCGTTATTGTCATAGGATCCTGTAGCGAGGAACTTGCCGTCGGGGCTGAAGGCAACTGATCTACCATGTTTAAAAGATCTCACTTCATTGCCTGTCTCTAAATTTAAGATACGAGCGTTATTGTCATTGGATCCTGTAGCGAGGAACTTGCCGTCCGGGCTGAAGGCAACGGAATATACAGAATTACCATGTTTGAAAGATCTCACTTCATTGCCTGTCTCTAAATTGAAGATACGGGCATTATCATCATTACATCCTGTGGCGAGGAACTTGCCGTCGGTGCTGAAGGCAACGGAGTATACATAATTACCATGTTTAAAAGATCTCACTTCATTGCCTGTCTCTAAATTAAAGATACGGGCATTACCATCATTCCATCCTGTGGCGAGGAACTTGCCGTCGGGGCTGAAGGCAACTGATTTTACATATCTACCATGTTTAAAAGATCTCATTGGTTGAAATTCGTATTCAAATTCAAAACCGCTGACGGGGTCATTTAACCTTAATTTTGCCAGTCCGATCTTATCTCCCACATCCACCGCTAAGATCCCTGTTTTCTGCAGCTTGTCCTTGTTTTTAAACAGGGCGCTTGCGTCTGTCTTTGCAATTTTCAAAATTACTTCAAAATGCTCTTTCTGGTAGTCAAGGTGGTCAACTGCAACTTTCCACTCTTCTGTGTTTGGGTCATAATTTTTCGAATCAAGAATAACGGTAATATTTTTGGTCTCAAAGAGCTGCCCGCGTAATATGTTCATTTTCTGCCACAGATCACCTAGGTTTTGTTTTCGTAACTGGTTTATTTGCGGCATTGCTTTGCTCATTCTAGCTATATATTCAATATCACTCTCAAAGAAATCCTGATCGGCAAAGAGCGGGTTGTTCTGTTTTAAGTCTTTTAGCTTTTCTACAACAATTATCTCGTTTTGTTCAATCTCTTGTTTAAGGGATTCTATTTGGGATAGTGTTTCTTCTATTGTATATGCTTCCACTGTAGTAGCAATACATAAAAGAATAACAAAAGGTATTAATTTTTTCATTGTTCCTCCATTTTAGAAAATTATAATGTAGATTTTATACTTGCGTTGATAATCTTTCTAATATTTCTTTTCATAATTTTTCCAATCGAAATCCTTTTAATAGGTTTTCAGAATGTCTAACAATGTGCTTATTTATTCATAATGGTTTCTTGTCAATTTACATTTATCTCCAAAGCAATTAATTTTATAATTACAATTAGTCAATGCTACTGAACAATATAAATCCATGTCATTTACACAAGTTTTCTCGAAGTTTGATTTTTTCTTTCCTTTTAATAATCCAATTGGGCAAATATCACAGTTATTTTTCTCACACATTCTTGGAACAAAGTCAAAAGTTATATCAAATTGTTCAGGATAGCAATTATTCAATTCGTCTTTATTTTTATCAAAATAATCTCTTAATATTATATTTAAACTCTTTTTTGAATTTTCATATTCTGTATTCTCAAGAATGCAATGCCTAAATTTTGAGTTGTTATTCCATACATCCCCCGGCATTTCTAATTGTTGCAATGAGTTTAGTGTAAATAGTTGTTTTGTATCAAAACTTTCTTTTTTTAAAGAACTTTCAAAATATACCTTAAATTCAGGTGATTTAAAAAAATCTCTTAAACTACACCAAGCCCTTTTTTGGTTAAATATCTTGTTCTTTTTAAAAGATTGATATTCATCCTCAAATTTATTATTCAAAATCTGGATAACTTTTATGGTTCTTTTTTCAGCTTTATTTATATTTATTTGAAAATTGTCAATATCTGATTTTTGAGGTTGTCGAATTTCAAAATATGTAAGAAGGTAAAGGGAGAATAATATTCGTTTAATTGAATCGTCTGTGTGTTGGTATTTTTTTAATTGCTCAACTATAAACTTTGTTAAAGAGAAATTGTATTCTTTTAGAATATCAAAAGTGTAAAGAATTGAAAAATAGTCTGATGGGTAGTATCTTGGTGTAAACTTAACAATGCCAGTTTCTTTATATTTATATGATTTCTTTAGGATTTGGTTGTTATTTACTTCTGAATTACTCTTAAAATTATATCCACCTTTTCCATTTTTTTCAATAAAACTATTTGGTTTTTTATAATTTAATAATTGTAAATCTCTCTTTTTTTTAAATTGGTCTGCAAGTTCAGAAAAAACAAATCCACCAACTTCCCAAATTCTTTCAAATGCCATCTGTCTATCTGCAATATAACAAAGCCAATGTGTTAATAATTTTGCATCATCATCAAGGTTTTTCTTATAGAAATTAATGAGATTATAATTTGAATCTGAACTCCAACGAACCTCGTCATAAAATGATATTATCTTAAAAATTTTCTTTAACATTAGCTTCCTACTATATATTTAATTCCTAAAGTATATATCCCCGAACAAGTCCGAGTATATTCATTATATATTTTTCCATATTATCATAAGGACTTCTTATTTTTTTATTCACATTTCTTTCTTTGTGATTGCTTTTTTTCTGTCAATAAAAAGCACAAATTATCACTTCTGAATTTTAACATGTGGAATCTTGAGACATGCCTGCTGCTCTGAAAGCGAGTCGGAGAGCATGTCTTAAGTTCGAGGACTGTCTGCACATCCTCGCTTCATACTTTGCCACGAAGCAAGTCTGTTCATCTCACAACCA
>JACNFI010000099.1 GCA_014384665.1 Candidatus Cloacimonadota bacterium | reverse complement strand
CATTTTTGTCACTGTTTGAGATGAGTATTTTTTTCCCTTGAAAATCCTTTCTAACCACAAAGCATTGAAACGATCCTAACACCATTTGTAATGGTGTTTTAATAAACAGGATTACAAATCCTGTTAGGAACAATTGGAATCTGTGCATTCCGTCCCTCAATTTTCATTCTCCTTTGCGTCCCGTTCCTGATTAGATCCGGAATTCGGGACATGTAGGTTTCATCTTATTTCCTTTCTTTATTGATAGAATAGCATCGGGATAATTCCTCGCTATCTTGAAACCTCATAATCTCCTTTTTCTTTTTTTCCTATAATATTTTTTCTTTAGTTTTAAACTCTTCCAATGTCATTGCTTCTCGCCATATACTATAAAAAGTTATTTTAAAAGCTTTGGCTATATCTGGATGTTCAATAATCATTGAAGTTAAACTTGGCTTTGAAGTTATCCTATCTCGTAATGCAATCATTACTGTTTTTTCGTCAAAAATACTTAATTTTAGTGGTAAACTATAGGCAATCTTTACTTCCTCACCAGCAGATTCAAACATTTCAATCAACTCCAAGAAATCCCATTTTCTTGCATCATCAAACTCATAGATTGTTTTATATTTTATTCCGCTTTTTAACATCTTGAATTCTTCTCTGTTCAATATTGAAGTTTTATTTAAATTCATAACATAAGGACCTTTATCAAAAGATAGCACCTCTTCTTTGGCTGACCTTTCTAAAGATTCCACTTTTTCAATTATTCTACTCCTTTCTCTTAGAACTTGTATGTAATCCAATGGGTCTGTATTTTCTTTTTCAGAAAGGTATAAAGGCAAAAGGGATTCTGACAAATTAGAAAATATCTTTCTCTTCTTTTCAAATTCCTTAAACAAATTACCAATAGCATGTTTAGGATTTACAGCACTATATTTTCTTACTCTTCCTAACGTTTCAGTACATAAACCCTTTTGCACTAATCTTGCCAATACTTCATAAACTTTTCGTCTGGATACATTAGATAGCTTTGAAATTTCAGTTGCTGTAAAGTTTTTCTTTTTTAATAGATAAAAATAAACTTTGGCTTCAGATTCCGTAAGTCCTATATTTATCAAGTCATTAATATAATCATCTATATTCATAAGCTTTCCTTTTATTTTGTGGTGACTTAAGTTGCCACAAAAATATTCATTTTTTTTCTTGTCAAGAAAAATCTTATTTTTTTTAAAAAAGTTTTTTGATTTTTAGAATTGTATATACTTAACGACCGCAATAGTAATGAGTTAGAAACATAATATTTTTATTAGAATTTCTAAAAAAATCTAATACTTTTATCCGTGAGGGACTGATTATCTTTACATCTTTTAGCTTAACTTTCTAATTTTCTTTTATTAGACTCTACAACAAAATGTTAAAATTGCTTATAAATAATTCATAAAAACGAAAGGCGGAATATTTCTATTCCGCCTATGAATGATTTCAAAATCTATTATCTTATTAAAACCATCTTTTTAATTTCAGATTTATAATTTTCAGATTTGAGCTGATAGAAATAAACTCCATTTGAAACTGATTTTCCAGAATGATCTTTCCCATCCCAGACAACTTTTGTAAATTCGGAGTTCGGAGTTCGGAGTTCGAAGTTCTTTACTAATTGTCCTTTTAAATTATATATTTTTATCTGTGCCTGCCCCGTTAGATGCGTGCTATCTAATGGGGATAATCCGTGTAAATCTGTGGCAAAATTAAAAGATATTGTGGTGGATGCACTAAACGGATTTGGATAATTCTGCAATACAAATTCATTGGATAGACTTTGTTGTGCCATATCAACATCTATTGTTGAAAACAGGGTCATATCAATGAGCCAATTCCTGTCATAATCTGGATTTTGTGATAAGCATATCCAACCTGATGGTTTAATCCAGGCTCCTTTCTCTGGTTCCATTGGACCCGTATCCATCCAACCAACTTTTCCATCAAGCGTATGAATCTTATAACCAATCCAATATTCAGTAAATGGTTCTATCTCAATCGGAATAGTAAGAAAATGCTCAGCCCAAATATCAGTTGCAAACTGCTCTATGTCTGCTTCATAGACCAATTCTCCTGGAGGATTCTCTGGTGAGCCACCTTCATAGACCTTAATTGTAATATCACAACTATCTGAAGTGGACGGTGTATAAAACGAAACTTTGCAAATTATATCTCCAACATTATTACCAAGTTCATCTGGCGTAAAACGAGCAGCTATTCCCAAAGTATATTCATATCCTATGTTAAGCACAATAGTAGGTTCACCGTAGTATTTTACAACATTTTGGTTTGAATAATCCTCTAATTCAAAATCTACAATCATATTTGTACTATCAATATCTACCTCCTGTGTCTGAAAGTAAATACGATTCAGAGTTGCAGTTGCAGTGTAATGACCTGGCATAACATCTGGTATCTCATATTCTCCTGCTGAATTATCTACAACTGTTGAATAGTTATAATCTCCAGTAATATTTATGAGAGTTCCAGTAGGGTCGGTTCCATCTACAATACTTACCTCACCAGCAACACTCTCATAATTAAATAAATTGAAATCAACACTTGTGTTTGCTGAATCAATATACACTTGTTTTGTTTGATAGTATAATCTTTCTAATAGTGCAGTTGCAGTGTAATATCCTGGGAATACAGTTGAGATAGTATAAGAGCCATCAGCATTTTCTACTGTAGTGGAATAATTATATTCCCCTTCAAATGTGATGAAAGTACCGATTGGATTTACTTCTTCCACATAAACATTTCCGGCTACTTCTACAGGCCTCTCTCCGGCTTCTATGTTAATCACCGCACCATTTACAATGCAGTATCCAGCAGGCATACCTTCAGGTAGGGAATACCATGCAGTTGTAATATTGTCCGGGCTGTATGCTCCCCAACCAAAATTAAGATGATATTCATCATCTGTATTGTATCCATCGCAGTTTATAGCATGACCGCCAGCACCTCCTGATTGGTATATCGCCAATTCTGCTGGCTTGGCATTTATCATATTAGTACTTAATGAATCGTAGAAATGTGGGTGATAGGATTCCATCCAGAGTGCAGAATCATAATCAAATTTATTAAGCAAACCAGAAGCCACTTGTTGTGTCCAGGCACCAGACCCAGATGAACTATACCACATTTCAACAGAGATTCCACATGCAAAATTCAAAGCAGCTTTATCTTCGTTTGTTACAAATTCATCGTTCTGATAATGAACTGTAAGTGTATCAAGATACACATTTAACTCTTCAAAACTTGGAAAATCGTAAAGCTCGCTATCAGCATCTATATTTATTCCATTGCTCCAATAATGGTCAATGTAATAATTAAAACTCACATCACCAATATACTTATGATAATTGATTATCTGAGCCATAGCAGTTGCCACACATCCTGTTACACAACGTTGCCATGTATTGGGGTCAAGTGGGCAGAACATATTATACGGATAGCCTTGTGTCCATGTTGTTTCAATCCAGCCAGTAGTTGAAGTGCTTCCTTCTGGAGGCCATTGTTCAAATTCTCTGTTATCAAATTCTGAAATATCGCCTGAAATATACTTTTCCCAAAGTATGTTATTGCAGTGAATCTTTTCTGAAGAAAATTTTGGTAAAACCTCTAATCTGAACTCCATATCTTTTTTTATCATATAATAGAGAAGATTTTCATCATTTCTAATTAAATTGTTTCTAAATGAATAAGCTATAATTGGTATGATATCAGAATCTGAAGAAAGAGCAATGAAACCTTTAGGTTGAAGGTCTATGATATAGCATAAGATTGCCCGATTATCTTCATTTTGAATGGTTGAAATTTCTGAAGCTGAGAACATATCATTCTTATTTTTCACTATTAAGTAATTACTCCCTGCTTTTTGTGCTTCATTAACTGTTATGGGTTTGGCATTCAGAAAAACCGCAAATTGAAATATTATTAATGTAAGAAAGTAAATTTTTTTCCCCGCAACTGCGGGATTAAACATAGTTTTTAACATTTTTACCTCACAATTTTTTACCTGGGTTTCTTAATGCATTCTCATCCGAATGTTTCTTTTTAAGTTTTTATTATTTATGATTTTTTTTTCTACGAGAGATACAGTGTCACCAACTGCAATTCCTTCTACAATCTCTACCTTTTCAAGGTCATTAATTCCTGTCTTAACAATTTGCGGAGTAATCAATGTATCAGATTTAATAGTATAAACAATATTATTTTCATTCTCATCACGGAAGATAGCTTGGATGGGAACAGTAATTATCCCTTTTCTTGTTTTACCTATTATTGTAACATTAGCACTCATACCAGGTCTTAACTTTGGTATTAGATTATCTATGGATATTTTAATATCAAATGACCGAATATTATTTTTGCCAATTTTAGCCATTGGTGCAATATGTATAATTGACCCTTTGAAATCTGAATCAGGAAATGCATCAATGGAAATATCAACTGGCTTACCATGAGAGATTTTCCCAATATCAATCTCATTTATTTCTGTTAAAATTATCATTTGAGAAAGGTCTGCAATGGTAAGGATAACAGTTCCACCTGAATATGATTCACTTGAAACCACCATTTCACCTTCTTCTACATTTTTTTGTATTATCGTGCCTGATACAGGAGCTGAAATTTTCAGATTTGCTTGTGTAATTCCAAGTTCCTGTATCAATTCATATTGCTCTAATGCTGAATCATAGTTAATTTGTGCTATTTTCAATTCGTTTTGCGACTCAGTCCATTTGTCATCTGATATTAATTTTTTTTCATAAAGCTCATTATCAGAATTGAAATTTTTCTTTGCAGTTTTTAGATTAATTTCAGCAATTTTAAGATTACTTTTTATTCTTGATAAGGTTTGAGCCTGTTGCATATCAGGTTCAATCTCTGCAATAATAGTATCCTTTTCAATAAATTGTCCTTCTTCAACATACATCTTCTTGATTTTACCACTTATTTTTGACTTTACATTAACTTCTTTAACAGGTTTAATTTCTCCAACTTCATCAAGAATAATTGAGATATCATCAATCTTTGCAACTGCTGTTTCGGCTCTCTTATCTTTGTCTATTGATGTTTCTTTCTTCTTGCCACTTGAAAGCACTAAAACCAAAACAACAACTACAATTATTATAAATACAATCCAAACGAATTTTTTCATTGTTCTCCTTTTGCATTTTAGCCATTCTATAATGATAAAACCTTCCGAATGGTCCCCAATTAAATTGGGGATTGACCTTCGTAATGGTTTAATGACTTAACTCAAGTTTCGCAGAAGCAAAAATTACTGAATAAATGTCATCTTTCAAAGGGAGATTACAAATTACAAGTTCACCCTGTGGGATAGTAAACATCCAACAATGTAAACATCTAACAGGGTGAACTCTGTTTGCTTCGTTCATATCCGCCAG
>JACNFI010000098.1 GCA_014384665.1 Candidatus Cloacimonadota bacterium | reverse complement strand
ACAGATGAAGACACCGATTTTTTTCATTTAATTTCCTAATGGGGTCAAGGGTCAAGGGGCAAGGGGCAAGGGGCAAGGGGCAAGGGTCATGATTTTAGGGATTTGATGAGCCCATTTAACAATCGTGCAGTTTCTTTTCTTTTTTCTTCTATCTTTTGATAATTATTTTCTGATATATAATCTAAATCTCTTGCCAGGAGAAGATATGTTTCAACTTCACCTAATGAGCCTTTTGAAATATACAAAAACTGTAAATATTCTTTTCTATGATTTCTTTCATACCCTTCGGCAATGTTTGCTGGGACAGAAATAGCTGCTCTTTGCGTTTGTGAAGATAATCCAAATTTTTCTTCTTTTGGGAAAGTTTTGGCAATTTGATAAACATCCAAAACCAGTTCATAAGCCCTTTGCCAAACAATCAATTTCTTAAATCCCTTTACATTTCTCAAAACTTACTCCTTATCCCTTGCCCCTTGACCCTTGCCCCTTGCCCCTTGACCCTTGACCCTATTTCACTCACGCTTTCATCTCCAAAATCTTATTCTTCAAAACAGGTATAATTTTGAAAAGGTCATCCACAATTCCATAATCCGCTTCATTGAAAATTGGAGCATTTGGGTCTTTATTGATTGCAATAATTGTATCTGCTGTTTTCATACCCATAATATGCTGAAAAGCACCGGAAATACCTAATGCGATGTAAAGTTTTGGTTTAATTGTCTTGCCTGAAGAACCAATCTGTCTGTCTTTTGGTAGCCATTCAGCATCAACGATTGGACGAGAGCAACCCACGACGCCACCAATGGCATCTGCGAATTCTTCAATCATTGGTAGATTATCCTTCTCTTTGATTCCCCTGCCGACTCCAATAACTATATCAGATTGCGTAATATCAACTTCTCCTGCAACAATTTCTATGTATTCAATAAATTTGCGATAATCGGGTTCAACAGAGATAGGCGAATCAATTTTTTCAATTTCAGCATCCAAACTGCTATCTTCGGCAGGAAAACAACCTGCTCGTAAAGTGAGCATGTATGATGGACTTTCTTTTAATACAACTTTTGAATTAAGCTTTCCATCATACATTTGCCTTGTTACAGACAACTTTTCATCATCAATTTTTATATCAAGACAATCGGTTGTGAACGGAAGCTTTAATTCAGTGGCAAGAGATGAGCAAAGGTCCATTCCAAAAGCAGTATGTCCAATCAGCGTGAGAAAAGGATTTTCTTTTTTGATAATCTCTACAAGTGCAATTTGATACGATTCTGCATTAAATTCTTTGAAAATAGGATTTTCAACTGCGATTATTTTATGTGCTTGTGTTTTTATTTTATCAATTATTTTTTCAAAATTATCTGCTAAAATAACTGCTGTAAGTTTTGCATTATTTTTATTTGCTAAATCTCTTCCGCAAGCAAGCAATTCAAAAGTGATATCGCGAATTACGCCTTGTCTATGCTCGATGAGCACAAATATATCGTTCATATTTCCTCCAAAAATATTTATTTAACCACGAATAGACACGAATAAACACTAATAAAGTATATCATTTTATAATTCTTTCAAATTCGAGTTCTTCTTTTCCAAAATTAAGAACAATTGCGAGTCTTACTCCAGTCGCTTTCAAATAATTAATAACCTGAGCTCTATGAATACTTGTAATCTCTTTTACAGTTTTAAGTTCCAAGATAATTTTATTCTCTACAAAAATATCAGCAAAATAATTACCAATAATTTCTCCATCTAAATACACATTTATGGGAAATTGTTGTTCTGCTTTTATCCCGTTTTTGCGAAGAAGTAACATTAATCCATTTTCATTTACCCCGTTAAGTAACATTATTGGATGTAGATTAATATTCACTAATTCCTTCCTTTCCTTTAATACCTCAGCTGGTGGATACCTTACATGCATCCTACTTAACGGGGTGAACTTTTTCTAAAAATCCGGGACCAAGTTTATTGTAAACTTCCATAGCTAATCCAACAATTTTATACGATAAATCTTTATACAATAATTTTTTATTAGTGTTCATTTGTGTAGATTAGTGGTTCAGCATTTAAATTTTTTCTTTGATTATTTCAGCAAGTTTTTGGGATGTTTCATCTGGGCTTCCTGTAAGTATCTCAGCAATTTTTGTAATCGGTGGGTGGAACAATTCTTCAATAAATGAGTTTGAATTCAGCCCATCTTTTGCTAATTCATCAGCCCCTATATGTTTAAGTTCTTTCCTTGCTGCTCTTCGGATAGCAATTAGTGAAGCATAACGCGGGACATTGATACCGGTCTGAATTGTAAATAAAGCAGGCAATTTTATTTCAAGATGCTCAAGTAAACCACCTTCTAACTCACGATGAGTTTGAGCAATATCATCGTTTATCTCAATCTTTGTTACCAACGATGCATGAGGGATGCCAAGCAATTCCGCAAGTGTTGGACCAATTTGAGAATACGCATCATCAGTTGCCATACAACCTGTGAAAATAGCATCATAGTCCATATTTTTAATGATAGATTGCAGAATTTGAGCAGTTTTGAAACCATCAAGTTCATCAAAATTTTCTGCCTTTATTCTGATTGCCTCATCCGCACCTTTGGCAAGAGCAATGCGAAGAGTTTCTTCGGAATCTTCATCTCCAACTGTAATAACAGTTATTGAACCGCCAAATTTTTCCTTCTGTAAAACAGCTTCTTCCAAGGCATAAGTATCTGATTCATTCGTATCAAAAGTCAGACGGTCTTTTTCAATGTCCTTTCCGGAAGAATCAACTCTCACTTCTGCTTCTGCTGTTTGCGGAACTCTTTTAATGCAAACGATAATATTCATTGTAAAACTCCTTTTAATTTAAAATAACTAAAATTCTAAATAACTAAAATTCTAAATAACTAAAATTCTAAATGACTAAAATTCTAAATGACTAAAATGCTAAATGACTAAAATGCTAAATAACTAAAATGCTAAATAACTAAAATTCTAAATGACTAAAATTCTAAATAACTAAAATTCTAAATAACTAAAATTCTAAATGACTAAAATTCTAAATGACTAAAATGCTAAATGACTAAAATGCTAAATAACTAAAATGCTAAATAACTAAAATGCTAAATAACTAAAATGCTAAATAACTAAAATGCTAAATAACTAAAATGCTAAATAACTAAAATGCTAAATAACTAAAATTAATGCAAGCATTTGTATATAATCGTTGATAGAATTTTTATAAGTTCCGCACATTCATTAAGATGAGTAAGAACCGCTTCTTTTTTTCAATAATATTCTATCAATTACTATTCTTAACCAAAACCTTGTTTCCTTGCATTCCTTAAAGGCAATATCTATTTTATAGATGAAATCATTCAAAGTAAGTGAACCATCTGCTTCTTTCCCGATATATTTCGAGACTCCAACTGATGTTCCAGATTTACATAGTTGCCTTCTGATCAGCCTTCCTTCTTAAGTATTAGGTAATATTGAACCAAGTTCTAAGATCCTCAGGGCAAATTTTAGTTTCTTTCTTTTTATTCATTACTAACACTAAATTTTTTTTCTAATTTCTTACTCATTTTCCGCATTTAGGTATTTTAGGCATTTAGGTTTTTAGGTATTTTATTTTATAAGTTCTCTTGCAATAACTACTTTTTGAATTTCAGATGTGCCTTCATATAATTCCAAAATTTTAGCATCCCGATAAAATCGTTCTACTGGATAGTCCTTTGTGTATCCATATCCACCGTGAATTTGAACAGCTTCACGAGTGACATCAACTGCAATCTTTGATGCATAATATTTTGACATTGCAGATTCTTTTGAAAATCGCGTCATTCCTTTATCTTTGCAATATCCAGCGTAATAGACGAGTAATCTTGCTGCCTGAATTTTCGTTGCCATCTCAGCAAGCATATCTTGAATCATTTCAAGTTTACAGATAGGTTTTCCAAATGCCTTTCGTTCTTTTGAATATTTTATTGATTCATCCAATGCACCTTGAGCAATTCCAACTGCCTGTGCACCGATATCAATTCGTGAGACATCAAGAGTATTCATACAAATTTTGAATCCCTGACCTTCTTGACCGAGAAGATTTTCTTTGGGAATCTTACAATCTTCAAATATGAGTTCACAATTCGCAGTCGCACGAATTCCCATCAAATCCTCGTGTTTGCCAAGTGAGAAACCAGGCGTGTCGCGCTCCACGATAAAAACACTCATTCCTTTGTAGCCAAGTTCTTTGTTGGTATAGGCAAAAACAACAAAGATACCCGCTTCACCTGCATTTGTGATGAATCTTTTCGTTCCATTCAAGATGTAATAGTCACCTTCAAGTTTGGCTGTTGTTTCCATTGCAGCAACATCAGAACCAGCATTAGGTTCAGTAATACCGATTGCACCTAATTTTTCTGCTGATGAAAGAAGTGGAAGATATTTTTTTTTCTGCTCCTCACTTCCGAATTGCATAATTGGATAAGATGCAAGTGAATTATTAACAGCCACGATAACGCCTGTCGTAGCACAAACTCGTGAGATTTCCTCAATGGCAATTGCCAATGAGACAAAATCAAATTCTGCACCACCGTATTTTTCTGGAACAATAATTCCCAATAAGCCAAGTTCTGCCATTTTCTTTATATTGTCCCATGGAAATTCTCCTGATTTGTCAATCTCAGCAGCAACAGGTTCTAACTCTGTTTCTGCAAAGTTCCTTACTTCTTTTTGAAGCATTTTTTGGTCGTTTGTTAATTCAAAGTCCATTTTGACTCCTCTCTTTTTTAAATTCCTAAAATACTAAATTTCTAAAATACTAAATTCCTAAAATGCTAAATTCCTAAAATACTAAATTCCTAAAATACTAAATTCCTAAAATGCTAAATTCCTAAAATGCTAAATTCCTAACTTACTACGCTAAAGCTTCGTAAGTGAAAAAATCATAAAATCACAAATATTAAAGTATTTAGGTAATTTATTCCTTAGCTCTTTGTTCTTCTATACTTTTAATATTTTCAATTTTTATTTCTGCTTTCTCCCTAAATTTTGTTTCAGGAAATTCTTCTAACAATTTTTTAAGATAGAAAATGCTTTTTTTAAAATCTTTTTTATAATTAAAAACATTAGAATATACTAACCCAATATTAAATAAGGCTTCTTCTCGGTATTCTGATTCAACATCTTTATCATTATAGATATCTAAATAAATTTTAACTGCTTTTTCATATTTTCCTTGTCTGGATAAATTTTTTGCATATTCTATTTGATCATCAGGGTCTTGTGAATAAATGTGAACAACGGCTGATTTTCCTTCTTTTGTATCTTTAGAATCTAATAAAAAAATTGAAGAACACGATAATATAAACAAAGATAACAAAGAAAAAATTAAAACTCTCATCAAAACCTCCTTAATTCTATGTAGTTAGTTGTTCAGGATTTTAGTTATTTATTCATTTTATTACTTTCATAAATTC
>JACNFI010000097.1 GCA_014384665.1 Candidatus Cloacimonadota bacterium | reverse complement strand
CTCAGAGCCTCATCCACACAGTCATTCCAAACGTCCACAGCTGTCATTCCCGACCGTGCCCAACTTGATTGGGTATCGGGAATCCATATAGCGGGAAGACACAGTAAAAGACAGGTTGTAAGGAATGGATTCCCACTGGAGTTTACACTCAACTTGATTGAGTGTGGGAATGACAAGCAACTGGCGATAATGGTATTAGCATTAGTTATTATTACTTTGCTGAATTAAGGGGATACCCAATTAAAGTTTTTTTAAATCCTGTTCTTACCTACTACAAATAAGGAACATACAGAAAGCCCTTTTAAACTAATAATAATGGAGTTAATAAACAGTCCAATAAGATTGCAAGAAATTATATTCCTGAAAAATTAGGGATTTGAATTACTTTTCACTCATCGTAATAATAAATAAATAATTTATTAATTTACATGAAGATTGATAAAAAGTCAGAAGAAATATTAGAAGATGGTTCAGATGAATTAATCATTCAAACAAATTATCAGGATTTACAATTCATAGGTTATATTTTAGAATCGTTTGGAGGATGTTGCAATTATACTACTATTGATAAAGATGAAATGTTTTTGAAAATTGTTATTCCCAAAGATTTTAAATATGATGTGAAAAATATTCTTAATTTTTTAAAGGACTTTGAACAATAAAATGATTGAGAATGAGGCTCATTTTTCCCTCTTAACCTAAATAATAAAGAGTTTACTATAAAACCAGCGATCCCCAATTAAATTGGGGCCACCCCGTGAAATATTTTGTTCATTAGTTCACCGATCCAATTTTTCTCTTTTGTTATTTCACGGGGCAGGCACGAAATACTCGAAAATAGTTTGTGTAAATGCAGTAATATCCACATGTATTTTTCGCGTATTTCGCGGGAAATATCTTTTTTGAGTGGACTCAATAAATAATTGATAATAAAAAAGTATATTTAGAAAAATGAAAGGTATAAAACATCTGGGACAAAATTATGAAAATCGTCATTTTTGAAGATAATCGCTGGAAGAATTTTTTACCATTAACCTATACTCGTGCTGCTTTTGACCTTAAGTGTGGAATATTAAAACTTCGTCAGAAAATCGCATATTTTTATCAAAAAAATAAAATTCATCTTATCGTTAGAAAAGATTTTAAGCATTTCTATAGTAATCGTTTTCCTCAGAAACCAATAAACAATTTAGATAAAGGATGTAACCTATTTATTAATGGAACTATTTTAATGAATAATGAAATTACTCAAAAATTAAATTCGTTACAATCAAATACAGGATTATTTTATAAAAATACCTGTCTAGGATTTAAAAAGGATATTGAATCTAACACGGAAATTTGTTCTGAGAATATCCCGGAATTAATAGAGAATATCTCTTATAAAGAAGTGAATATCAAACCAATTAATTACCTATGGGAATTAGTTGATAAAAATGCTTATGAGATTGAAAAGGATTTCAAAAGAATTACAAAGGATAAACATAATAATTTAGATAAGAATGGTAATTATCATCTTGTAAATCCTGAAATGATTTTCATTGGAAAAGGGGTTACTGTTGAACCAAATGTCGTGTTAGACGCAAGTAATGGTTCAATCTATCTTGACGATTACAGCAAGGTAATGGCGAATACTGTGATAAAAGGACCTGTATATTTGGGTAAAAATAGTATAGTAAAAGTATCAGCTAAAATTTATGAAGGCACTTCCGTGGGCAAGGTTTGTAAGGTTGGCGGCGAGATTGAGGAAACAATTTTTCAAGGTTATTCTAACAAGCAACATGATGGTTTCATCGGACATTCTTACATTGGAGAATGGGTAAACTTGGGCGCAGATACAAACAACAGCGATTTAAAAAATAATTATAAAACGGTCAAAGTGTATTTTTATCCTGAAGAAAAGTATATTGACACAAATTTGCAATTTTTTGGAATGATAATTGGAGACCATTCAAAGAGTGGAATCAATACAATGTTTAATACAGGTTGTGTAATTGGTGTTGGTTGCAATTTATATTCAGCTGATTTATTTAGTGGATTTATTCCCTCATTTAGTTGGGGCACCGCATCTCATTTAATGGAATATAAAATTAATAAAATGCTTGAAGTAATTAGACTGGTTAAAAATAGAAGGCATCTTAATTTAGAAGATAGTGAAGTAAATCTTTTGGAAAAATGTTTTAAGAATTCAATAAAATTAAGAAAGGTTCATAATAGATAGAAGCTATGGAAGATTTGGTTGAAGTGCTTTTTAAATTTAATGAAAAAAGATATTATACAAATCCCAAAAAGTTAAAACTGCGAAGGAATCAATATGTAGTTGTTGAAGAAGAAAAAGGAGCTGATATGGGACGGGTAGGTCATTTTCCAGTACATTTAGATAAAGTGAAATTAACAAATAATGTAAAAAAAATTATTCAAATTGCTAATAATGAGGATTTAAAAAAGCTTAAAAGAATACGTGAAAAAGAACAAAAGGCAAAAGAAAAATTCTTGAATGCTTTGAGAATACAACCATTTGATATGAATTTGGTTGATATTGAATATCAATTTGATGGTAATAAATTAACCTTTTATTTTACTGCAGAATCTCGAGTAGATTTCCGTAACTTTCTTAGGGATTTAGCCGGAATTTTTAGAACGAGGATTGAATTGCGTCAAATAAGTGAGAAGCAAGAAATAAAAAGACTTGGTGGACTTGGACCTTGTGGAAGAGAACTGTGTTGTAAAAAATTCAATTCAAATTTTGATAAAGTTTCAATGCAAATGGTTAGAGACCAGAATATTACTGTTAGTTCTTCCAAAATTTCGGGACTCTGTGGAAAGTTACTTTGCTGCCTTGCTTATGAGCATGATTTTTATCTTGAAAAAGCTAAAGAGTTTCCACCTATTAACGAAGAAATTTTATATAATAAAAAGAATTACCGAGTTGAAAAAAATAACTATCTTGCATCAACAGTTGAACTGAAAGATGAAAATGAAGTAAGTATGATACTTACTTTGAAGGAATATACATCAGCAAAAAGTAAACGAAGATTAAAGAGAGCTCTCACTTAATTTAGGGATGTGCATAATGCCAAATTTATTAATAGATAGGGTATCGTTTAAAGGTTCCGCAGCTCGAAACGGTTGACGGAAAACGGTAAACGGCACTTTTAGCGGTTGCCATCAAACGTAGCGAGTTGCGCAACCACAACCGTTAGACCTCGTTTATAATATAAATCATCGTTCTATATTTACTTTTGATTTATGCACATTCCTCACTTAATTATCTTCCAAAAACTCCACGGGGGAAGAATGTTAGATGTGAAACAGGTAGCAATAGAATTGTGGCCACTTGATGAATCAAAATTAGCCAAGTGTAAAGGAAGTCACATAGTCTGCTTAAAATGTCCAGTGTGTTTTTACACGAAAAATAATTATGCTTTAATTAAAACTCCTAAACAACGCAAAGACATAGCCCAATATATTGACCACACGCTTCTTAAACCCGAAGCCAAAACTGTTGAAATTGTTAGATTATGTCAGGAAGCCAGATTGTATGAATTCGCTTCTGTTTGTGTTAATCCATATTATATTAGTTTAGCAAAAAAAGAGATGGATAAAAGAACAGTTTGTTCTGTGGTTGGTTTTCCATTGGGTGCTAATGTAACACATGCAAAATTAGAGGAATGTAAAAAAGCACTGGCAGATGGTGCAACAGAAATTGATATGGTAATTAATATCGGTGAATTAAAGGATAAGGGTTATAATTATATTTTTTCTGAGATAGAAGAGATTGCAGAAATTTGCCATTATAATAATGCACTACTAAAGGTAATTATTGAGACCTGTGTTCTTAGTGATGAAGAAAAAGTAATTGCTTGTTTATTAGCTAAAAAAGCAGGGGCTGATTTTGTAAAAACATCAACCGGATTTGCCAGATTTGGTGCAACAATTAAGGATGTTACACTTATGAGAGAAGTTGTTGGAAACTATATGGGAGTAAAAGCAGCTGGTGGTATAAGAGATTGGCAAAAAGCAAAAGAGATGATATCTGCAGGTGCGAATCGTATTGGTGTAAGTGCAAGTTTGCAAATCATAGGGGGTTAATTGCAAGTAAAGCTTGCAGGATTTAATTTGGATATTGACCAGTTTAAAAACTTCTCTTCATTTTTAAAAAGTTCAAACAATATTGAAAATATTAAAGATAAATATAGAAAGATTCAATTTACTCCAGAAACTATCTCAGCAGCTTATGCTCGTATTAGCAGAGCAGACAAATCAGTAGATAAATTGCGAATTCAAGCTTTAAAGGATATTGAAAGATGTAGAAAATCAAATAAAGAAATTGTGTTTGAAATGGGTCACAGTTCAATCGCGGAACATGCTGTCTTTAATTTTGATATAATTGGCATCTCGCGTTACTTAACTGAATTTGTTCAACGAACACGACTTGCATCTTTTACTGAAAAATCACAAAGATATATTACACTGAAAGGGGATTATGTTTTGCCAGAAGAAATTAAGAATGACCCCAAAATTGCAGATGAATTTTGCAGCATAATAGAAAAACAGAATCAAGCATATTTTAGCTTATATAAAAGCTTAAAAGATTATTATAGATTGAAAAGTTCAACAAATTTAACTAAGTTAAAAGCAAAAGAAGATGCACGTTATATTATCTCTCTTGCAACTAAAACACAAATGGGTATGACCATCAATGCAAGGAGTATAGAAAGATTATTGAAAAGACTCTATGCAATTCCTTTTATGGAAGCAAGTGAACTTGCTGATAAAATTTATAAAGAAGTAAAATCAGTTGCTCCTTCTTTAATCAGATATGTCAAGCCATCAAGATATGATGAAAACAGATATTTGACTAAATTTTTTCCCAAGATGAAAAACCTTACAGAAAAATGCCAGAGTAAATTATTATACTATACTGATAATTGTGATGAGAAGATATTAACTGCACTTCTGTTTCGTAAAACAGGAAATTCTTGGGGAAGAGTGAGGAAACAGGTTATGCAAATGTCTCTACCAGAGAAAAAGAAGCAAATTTTGGATTGCTTGAAAGATATTGCTAATTATGATTCATTGCCAAGAGAGTTTGAAATTTGTGATTTTACCTTTCAATTGAATATTAGTGCTTCTTGTTTTGCTCAATTAAAACGACATAGAATGTCCACAATAATTGTTTCTGACTATCATCCGAAATATGGTTTTACAATTCCTGAAAGCATAGTAAGAATAGGCAAAAAAGAGGATTTTGAGAGAGTTATAAAAGTAACAGAAAACTTTTATTATAAATTAGCAGAAGCATATCCAACAATAAAGAATTATATTCTTACAAATGCCCATCATAGATTAGTGTTATTTAAATTGAATTTGCGCGAGTTATGCAATTTTTCGCGACTCCGTGAAGATAGTAATGCTCAATGGGAGATACGAGAATTGGCTCACAAGATAGTTTCTGAATGTAAAAAAGTTGCTCCTCTCACAAC
>JACNFI010000096.1 GCA_014384665.1 Candidatus Cloacimonadota bacterium | reverse complement strand
CCATCCCAGGAAAGATTTTTATTATTCTCTCCTGTATAAGTTCCATCTGCCACTAAAACCGTATCACCATTACTTGAAGCATTAATACCTTCTTGTATGGTTGTATAATCACCACTACCATCCCAGTTAACAGTAATTATCTCAGCGTTTAATGCCACTGCACTAATAAAAAGTGCAATTAACAATAAAGATATATTTCGCATAATAATCCTCCAAATGTTTGATTTTTTTAACTTCTCACTTATTACTTCAATAACAAACATTTTTTTATTTCAATCTCGTTGTCATTAATTTTTAGGTTATAGAGAAACACACCAGAGCAGGCAGGTTTATTATTATTATCTGTACAATCCCAAACAGCAAAGTGAGTACCTTTTGGTTTCTCATCCTTAATTGTTTTTACTAATTGTCCTTTGATATTATAGATTTTTAATTCAACTCTGAAATAATCGGGACTATCTTCGTGAATTGAGTATTGGATTTTTGTTTTAGAATCAAAAGGATTTGGATAGTTGTATTCCAATCTGGTAACTGCTGGGATTATTGGCGAACTTACATCAAAATGAGTAGTGTTGAAGTAGAAATCTGATACATTGTATTCTGAAGCAGGCGCAGAAAATTCAAGTTTAAGTATGTTCCCAGAACCAATAACTGGATACATACTCATATAACTAACTGAAAGAATCCCAGGAGTCGCATCATTTATGGCTGTTATACCACTCTCAAAAATACTACCACTTAAATCACAGTTTACATATTGGACGGTTTCATCAAATTCTAAATTAAATTGATAGGAAATTATGCCCCATTCTTGCAGAAGTTCTGAGGTAGAAATATGAAGAATATTTCCATCTTGTGTAATAGTGATTTCAACATCTCCCAAATCGTTGCGAATGTTTTTACCACTTTCAACAGGAAACTCATCAATAATATCGGCCGAATATTGCAGGACAAGAGCGGCATCATAAGCCATAATTTCTTCATTGCCGTCAACATCAGCAGCCCAAAGCCGCCAATCTTCCCAATCTGTTATAATATCAGCTGAATAGTGAAGAGCCAATCTCGCATCATAAGTCTGAACTACACCATTGTCGTCAACATCTCCATACAAATGTTCAGTAGTATAGACACCAGTATTATTAGAATTATTACGATATCTGCCCCATTGGATTTTATGAGGCTCACCTTCTGTGTTCCATACATATATCTTGCCAGAATAATTACCCACAAGAAGTTCACTTTTTCCGTCACAATCAATATCTCCAACACAAGGAGACACCCAAATGTTATCATCAGTCTTTAAGGGCCAACCTGCCACCCTTGTCCCATCAAAATTATAAGCGTAAATCTTTCCGTTTTGAGAAGCCATCACTATTTCAATATCAGGGTTACAATCAATGTCAGCCAAAACTGGTGCAATACTTAAAACATTTAACCCGTGAATCTCAATATCTTGTAATAAATCACCTTGCTGGTCCCAGATGTATAAATGCTCATTCCCGCCAACAACCACTTCAATATCCATATCTTCATCAAGGTCACCAACAGCAATAGCTGGAGGCTGATGGGGGCTTTCGCCATCACTGCTTAGCCGAACAGGATGTGATGCATTCCAACCCTCAACTAAACCACCATCATGCTGAAGAGCATAAACATATCCCCAATATGTGCCATCATGCCAATAATCTGGATTTGTTTGATCTTTTAATGTAGATATAACTAATATTTCATAATTATCGTTATTATCCAGATCTACAATTACTGGGGGACAAACCAACCAATTATTTTCATAGAATGGATTTGATATGTAATCACTGCCATCATAATTCCATATATAAAGTCCATTTTTACAACCCACGATAATTTCTTTATAACCATTTCCATCAAGGTCTACTACCGCAGGCATGCCATACGAAGAGCCACTACTATTCACATTTATAGGCCAGCCAGGTAAAGATGCACCAGTATGGTCAAAAACATAGACCCTTCCTCTACAATCCGTTAAGATAATTTCCAGAAATCCATTGCGGTTAATATCAGAGAGTACAGGACTCCTCCATACTCCAATATTTTCATAATAAGAGTTGAGCGCGATTGGAAATCCACCTAAAAGATCGGGTTTGCCGTCACCATCATTATCAACTGTTTTGTAAGCATAAAGCTTTCCATAATTGTCATCACGAGTAGCTACCACTACTTCAATTATCCCATCATTATCAATATCTCCCAATGCAGGTGTAGCACATATTGCTTTATCAAGTTCCGCAAACCCGCTTATTGTTGTGGGATTGCTGTCAATATCAAACAGCTCTGTTCCATCTGAGTGGAAGCCCAGAATATGACCACCAATAGTATTAAAAATTTCTTTATGTCCATCTGCATCAATGTCACATATATTGGTAGAACCGTGTATACTGTTGCCCACATCTGCAATAACCGGCCAGCCAGCGTGACAGGGCAATGTTGTCCATGCTTCATAAGGCTCAGTTAAATCACTCTCATTGCCTGACTCTGAAACGGTACTAATTTTATAAAAATATGATGTTACAGGTTCAACCTCAGCATCTTTATAATAAGATGTTCTTTCTACAATAAAGGTATTGAGTTTTTCGTATGTTCCTTCTATAGCAAAACTACGGTAGATGTTGTAGCCTCTGATATAATAATTATCATCTTCATTGCCTTCAATCGGTTCCCATGATAAATCAATTTCGTCTTGACCACTGTTAAAAACAATAGATGCATAATTTACTGGAGCGGGTTTATTCAGGTTAAAATTAAACTGCCACTCTTTTCCATATTCATTTGTAACATTCAGGTTAAAAAGTAGAGTGTCTCCACTATCATATTCTGAACCGACTTGAAAGACAAATGGTTGCGAATTACTTTCTGAAGAAAGTACTGGTATATTGTTATAGTTTTGAGTGGACTCGCTAATACTCTCAATATATTGTGAATTAGAGGATAGTGTTGCAGTAATGCCTGTTGCTTCAGCATTACCTGAGTTAAATAGATTAATGTATAGAGAGACTGTCTCACCGGTTTCTATAATATCATCACCATCAGCAGTGATAATAATATTCCTAACCTGCTCCAATTCTGGTGCTCCAATTTGAATATAAAACTCGTCCGTATATGAATTTCCTACTCCATCTTGAATAGAAAGATTAAATTGGATGTGCTCTTCAGCCGGAGTTTCTGGAGCCACTTTAAAAACATAATTAATCTGTGATGATTCGCTTTCTCCTGCACTCACATCTCCAAAATTAGATTGGGAGTGCATAAATGTAATATAATCTGGATCGCTTGTAAGTTCAGCTGATACATCTAGAGCATCTGATGAACCTGAATTTGTAAGTGTTATTGATAGTTCTATCGTTTCTCCTGCATCCACCTGTCCATCAGCGTTGCCGATGCTATGCCATTTATTATTGTCATCAAATATTGTTTCTGATATGTAAAGGTGTGAACCTTCTGTAATGTTTACAGGGATTATGGTTTCGTCGGGGAGATAGTTATGTGCAGTTACGGTAACATTGAGTTGCCCCGGAGTATCAGGAGTAAAAACAAAGTCTATACTCACTTGCGTGCCTGTTCCATTCACTGTTTGATAGGCATAATCTTCATTTCCTTTTTGAAGACAGATCATCGCTTCCACATCAGAAATCAGATTACTGATCATAACAGTAACATTATTTTCGCCGTTGGTAATTTCAGGGGGGATGACCTCTACAATAAGGTTTTCAGATATATTTGTCCAGATTGGCATTTCAGGGTCACCGAGGAGATTTAGGTTCTTTATTGTATTCTCTGAACACATCGTATCTCTGGCACTAGCAAATGCATGACCTAACCGATATCCTTCAGGTGAATGATATATAGATTTAAAAAGAGCGTAACATTGCCTTTCAGTATTATGTGGATAGCCAAAACCAGAGTTTCCAATAAATGCTATGCCTCCTCCATTAAGATTGTTTATATAATGCTCTGCAAAACAGTCCTTTTGAAATTCATTTGGGTCACAAGCGCCAGTAAACATTATCTGGTAATACGGAACATTATACAGATTATCCATATCAGTTCTGTCAATTTTTTGATTTTTGGATTTTGCTGAAGTTCCTATATTATAAGGTCCGCCATGATCTAAATGACTAATTATATGAAAATATCCTGGACTGTAATCTGTATTATTCATACAATTAAGTACATTCTCTCTATTTAATTCATCATCGCCTTCATATTGGTCATAATCATCATATAACCGATAGCTAAATTTATCAGAAGGTATTTGCTCATTATATACAAGATTGTTCATATCCTGTCCAACCGGCCAACTATCTTTACGATGATATGCACCGAGTAGTAGAATATTATCAACATAACTGCTATTTTGTTTTTCATAATACAAGATTTTGTTTACGAATGTTCTGGCTTCCAGTGTATCTTCAACCGAAGCACGTCCAATAAAATTGTCGGGTCCTAAATCTAATGTATCACCATCATAGCCAAACTTATCATCACCATTAGAATTCCAGTTATAATCTGGCTCGCCAGGCTTATAAACATCACAATAATACATATCTGTTACTCTAAAATAACTTCCTCCACTGTATTGTTCTTTTGTCCCAACTCTAGCAGGAATAATTTCTGTATCGCCACCAAGAAGTACATATAATCCACTTCCCCATTTATCGTAGGTATCTTTTAGATAATTCCTTATACATTCCGCAAGATCACAACCGCTGTAATTCCCCACTATTTGTTCTATTGTTACAACTATTGCTGGTAGTCCTTTTTGGGTCTTCCAGACTATCAGGTCTTCAAAAATTGGTTTCAACTCCTCATTTGTAATGACAACATAATCAACTATATTATTATTTGGACCTGGCAAATAAGATAATCTTAATTTTTCGGTTCTGTTTTTTCCCTGGATAATTTGCAGCGCACCACCATATCCCGCGATATCAAAATCTTCTGGATTTTTAACCAATGACTTTATATAAGACTTTACTCTGTCATATCGTGTCTTACTCTGCCTTTCTGGAATCTTGGTTGAAATGCCACTCTTTTCATAAAGAATAGTAAAATCTATTTCATTATAAAGAAAAACTTTCTTTTTCTTTGGAATATACTCTACAGGATAAAACTGCAGGGCAACTACATGGTATCCGAATGGATAATAATCCTGAACGATCTGCACCAATTTATTTGGATAAGGGTTATCTGAATTATATATCTTATCATCTGGGGGAACAAAAGGTGGAGGGTCGCTATAATTTAAAGGATAAGGCGGCTGACTGGGATAAATATAGTATTCACCATCTAATTCAAGTTTCTCGCTACGATTGATAACTATATTCTGAACCTTTACATCGTTTGGGAGTAAATATTTATATTCCTTTATGGGTAACTGCGGAGCACCTGTTACTTCGGTTGTAGTTCCTCTTTCAAGGAGAATAATATCATAACCATCCAATCGGTTAAATGACAGGTCAGATTGATTGGTATTTAC
>JACNFI010000095.1 GCA_014384665.1 Candidatus Cloacimonadota bacterium | reverse complement strand
TCTTTTCCTATTTAATGGGGTGTCACGAATTTTTTCGGGACATGAATGTTTCATAAGCTTTTGCTTTCGTATTCACGGTGGTGTATGTTTTATATTATTTGTTCGTTTATTTAATAAAAAGCACAAAGGCAAAACTGAATGAAAATTCCTGAGATACCCTTGTGCTGTATGTTTCTATAAATCTATTTAATAATATGCAACCACTCCTCAAGAAGAAACTGTACTCTTCCAATGAGCAGAGAAATACGAGCCATTACAGTATATCCAAAAGAAGCACCGAATCCTACCATCATAAACCATATTCCAATAGAAGTAAATCTCCCATAAATACCTGTATGAGCTTTTGAGAAAAAGAAATAAAGAAGTATGGTAATAGTTCCAATAAAAATTAGGATGATATTTATATTATCTAAAGGCAACATCATACTTCTCATCTGCACAAGCACACTTGCATGCATAGACATTGGAACACCCATTCCAACAATACCTAAACCGAATGCAATAGGATATCTACTAAGCCAGCTATACTTACCAGAAAATCTTAACCAGTACAAAAGACCAATAATAAATGGTATAATAAGAATATACTCCTTTCTTAGGAATAAAGGATTATAAGTATAAGGAATAAAAACATTATAATAAGTATAAGGAATAAAATATCCCATAGAACATCCAACAAAAAGGTGCTCCGCAAATCTATAAAAAGGGTTTTCTTTGTATAAAAACGAAAACATACATAAAGTAAGAAATGCCGCTATCCAGATTCCAATAATTTCAGTCATTTATCCTCCAATAAATTATCCGCCACCAACTTCACCCCGTGAAATAAAATCAGAGATTTTAATGCAAAGCATTATTTCACGGGGTAAACACGAACAAGCACTAACTCTTTATTATATAATAAAATTTTTGTTCGTGATAGTTAGTGCTTGCCCCGTTAGATAACATTCCATTAAATAGCAATCATCTAACTGGGTAATAGCATCTAACGGGGTGAATTCGTGGCTTTATTTAACATACTTATGTTTTTCAGTTCTTTTTTCAATAAAATATCCAATATTTCCAATTACAATAAACAGAATTATTAATACATGAACTACTGCTTGAGTATCCATACCAACTCTTGCTTTCTTATATTTATATGGAACACTTGATAGTGAATATTGTTTCTCTCTCCAATCAACATCACTTGCGTTTTTTTTACTATAGTCAAGATTTTGCATAGCAAAGGTTTGCACCAATTCTTCGTATTCTGCGGCGCCTTTTAACCCACCAAGACTTCCTATCAATTGTCCTGTCTGCAAATAAGGATATACATCTGCAGCAGAAACGGCTGTAACACCTACAGCTACATCTACTCCAAATCTTCCTCTTGCGTAAGTAATATACGAAATACCAGGTGTCGAACCAGTTATTTCAATAATTACCTGAATGTTATCATAATTCTTAATTTTTTCCATTATAGGAAGATTTTCAAGCATATTTCCTTCACTGTTTGTTTCCACAGCTTTTGCAATATCATCACCCATTCCAAGAACAATTGGCAAAAACATATAACCAGATTTATATCCGAAGTTGCAATAATCTACATCTTGTTTTATCTCAGGAAAATCCTCTTTAACTTCAGCCAATGCCATTTCCACAATTGCAGCTCCTTGAGGAAAATATGCTATGGTAAAGACCTTTATTCTTCTTTGAAAACAATGCCTTAAGATTGCTATATCCATTGGATACAATTCTGGCATAGTAGATGGACTTTGGGCAAAATCAATTAAAATTGCCATATCATCACGACCTGCAATTTCATCAATATGTTTATAAAGGTCTTCCACAGGAGTAGTAAGATATGTTTTTAAACCAAGTGGAAATATCAATGGAATAATGACAGCAAGTGCAACAACTATATAAATATATCTTCTATCAAGTTTTTGAATACTTTCAGAAAATTTCATTTTCTTCTCCTTAAAGATTTATTTATCCTTTCTAATCTTTACCGCCACCAAGGTATGTTCTTTCAATTCCCAATATAATTTTTAATGATGTGGCTGTCATACCCAAACCAACACCTAAAGTAATTCCCCTTTTTGCAGCTAAATTAGGCACATTCAAAATCCACTCAGTAATGTCAGGAATCCAATGGCTAATAGCATGTCCTATTGAGACCCTTCCGAGCATAACAATAATAGCTGCTATTAAGAGCACAGTAGCTTCAACTGACCGAGCTCGGAATGCTTTATAGGCTGCAGAAGCAATATAGAAAGCAAGTAATGAGAACATAGTGGCGCCGAGTGGAACATTGAAATTCCTGAAAATCCACATATATGGAGTTCCTTCCTGAATACCCCAGATAAATCCTGTTGCAGTTGTTAAAGCCAAAGCAACTAATGCAACTATGCTATATCCCCAATTGTGTGCTTTCCGTCTTATTTTTGTTGAATGCACCATTACAAGACTCATAACACCTAAAACAACAGCAAAGGGTCCGATTACTTTTGTCCATTTCAAAAACCAGTCAAAAAAATCCTGTGATATCTTACTAGGGATGAATACATGTGCAACAAAGAGGAATCCCAAAGTCATTACTATTAATAAAGGTATTGTTCTTTTCATTATCATGCTCCTTTCCCCGCATTCGCGAGGATGACATTTCTATTTAGTTGGAAACCAGTTCATAAAAAATGTTAAATGAATTGTTGAAAGAAGGGTTCCAAACACTACGGCAATTACTATCAAAAGTTTTACATAATCCTGAGCTTTCAAAGTTCCAAGTATTAGTGGTTGTTTGGACAGATAGGCACTTGCAGCATAAAGTTCTTCTCCCATTAATGTATAGTCACAAGTTGTAATAAAGAATGGAAGCTGGGTAATAGCATCTGTGCCAGCGATTTGTATAGCACCTGTCATACTTCCAGTTTCTGTCAAAAGAAGTGATTCTGCATAGAACATTCCCATATAGAAGTTCGTTGCTGTTTTTTCTCTTATCATAATTCCGTTAACCCCAGACACAAAAGCAAACTGTTCAATGGAAATAAAGAATACACTATTTTTGTCATAAGTATCTGGACGCCCTGCTTCGTAATGGGCTTCTTTTACAATCTCCTGAGCAATTGGAAGAACTATATAATCTCTTATAGGAACAAGAATTTTTGTATCATACTCTGCAGCTTTTTTGGCTACCTTAGCTAAAATTGCCAGTCCCGCTAAAGTTGCAACATCTCTAATTCCACTTATCCCTGGCACGAATAGAATTGGCCTGCCCATTTCTGTGGCACGGCCTATTGCAGTATCTATTTCTTGAATACCTGCAATAGGTCTTATGTATAGCTTCTTACCCTTTTTAGCTGCCCTAATCATAAAATATACTAATGCTCCAAAAATCAAAACAGCAATGAGAGTAATAATTTCGTTTTTATTAAACCAATTTGACTGAGGGAAGAAATACTGGTCACCATCCTTTTTAGTATAAACCTTTGTATCAACAAAATGCCCTTTCCCATCAGTCTTTCTTATAAAATATTTAAAAGTTCGCTTACTCTCACAATGTCGTTTGTCTAAAATTTTCATTCTATCTCTATTAGTTGTTTGCTCGTTTGCAAGTTCAACAATCGGAGGTTTATCTTCAATTAAATTCGTATAATTCTTAATTAATGTTTTCAAACTATCAACTTTATCCTTATCGCTCGTTTCTTCTAATTCTTTCTGTAATTTATCAATTTCATCTTTCATTTCCTTATTCATTTTCTCTAATTGCTCAAGGTAAATTGCCATTGTATAATATGGTTCTTGTTCTTCCCAATTTTCAATACTTAAATAAGTTGAAACATAAAGCCGATTGTCATCTAAACAATATTTTGGATTACCGCGAAATTCAACTTCCTCATATCTAATTCTATCAAGATATTCTCTTTCCATATAAGATAAAAGTTTTGGAAAGCGATATACATCACTAGATTTGTTATGTTTATATATTTGAAAACTATAATTTTTTGATTCAGTTGGGACCAATTCAACTAATGACCTTTCTTCATCATAATAAAATGTATGAGATACAGAATAATCTTCAGGTAATGTCACATCTTTATATAATCTTTTAGCTTTGTTTCTGCACTGAAATGTAGCAGAAATTGTCATTGGCTCTTGGTAATCCCAATCAACTTTGAATTTTGCTTTATCATCAAGTACATACTCAGTTTGTTTTGTTCCATTTATCTGAATTGTAATTCTGTAAACCTTAAATAATTCATTATCTCTAATAAAGTAACTTACAAATAATTTTGTAAAATCGTTATTATAAGTCAATTTAGAAATACCAAAATAGGGTTTATCAAAGAATATTTTGATTTGATCACCTTTATCATTGGGATTATCTTCCACAGTGAAATATTGAGGAACAGGTGGTAAAACATCCATAGAATTCTCAACTATTTCAGCTGGGATTGGTTCATCTTTTGCAAGTGTTTCCTGATTAGCCCTATCCTGTTCCCCAATATTGAATCTATACCATTTCATATTTGTTGAATTAAATTCAGGAAATCTAACTTTAATTGAATCAAATGTAACAATTGCATTTGTTTGTGGTGTATATGGGTAAGCATCAGCACGGGTAAATATTCTATGTTTTTCACCATTTTCATCATAAAGATAAATATTGAATTGTTTCTGGTCTTCAGCAAAAGTAGGTAGTGACCATTCAAAGCGCATCTCCTCTGTATCTAAATATGCAACTGCGTAAAACTCTTTCAACTTTTCTGGTGGGTCATTTGTAGTTACACCTGCCACAATTTCAGATAGTGGAGAAGTCCTTCTATTTAGGTTTACTGCTTGCACAGCATAATAATAATTTTTCCCGATAATCTGTTTAGTTAGAAGATATTTAAATTGTCGTAGCTTTAAACCAGCTAAAGTAGTTGAGGTGGTATCCACTTTACCTTCTTTGGTTGTGTCAATTTCAGTAAATTCCTTCATCTTTGTTTTGTATAAATATTGTTTTAAAGGAATTACACATAGAATTCTATACTCTTTCAATAAAGGTCCATAGACCTTCATATCTCTTGGAACTTTACGATATAAAACATCATAACCTATCTCACCTTTTCTTTGCCCTTTCTCTCTTCTCAATTCAGCAGGAGAAGTGGCATCAACAAACAATACCCAGCTTTGATCAGTAAATCTCATTGTATCACCGATAACACCTGTTTTTACATTTACCGGTATCTTACCAATATAAAACAGAGTATCAGGTGTTACACCACGATAAATACGATATTCAATAATTTTCTTATCCTTGTGAAGAGGTTTCCAACTTATGATTAATCCACCTCCATCATCATTTGGCACATCTTCTGCTTTAAGCTCTGTTACAGGTTCATCATTAGGTAGTAGCTTAGCAATTAGATTACCTGAAAAGGAGAGTGATAGGATTGTAAGTAGAAAAAAGAGTTTTATACAAATTTTCACTTTTTTGCTCCTTTCAAAATGCTATTTTATTTTTATAGATATAAAATCTTTTACTTTTCTTGCTAATTCCAATGCTTCATTGGCTTCTTCAATGGTTGGTTCACAACCAGTCGTCAGGATAGCGAATTTCTACTGCATAGTCATTTAGAATTATTAGTTCATCTTTTAACTTCAAAAAAATTGGGTCCAGTTCTCTACATAATTACATCAGATGAATGAGATTATGAATTTGGGGAAAGGATTTGTTTCTTGAAATCAAGTAAGCTTTCAGATATTTTTCTGCTACTTGTTGGCAGTGAAAACAGACTGTATCAGTAGGTATCTGCTGACTTTTCAAATTATTTTCTGCATCTAAAAAATCATTTTCTGCTTTATGAATCCACTCTTCAACCAGTTTGTTCATATAACACTTTCCCATTTTTTAGAACATCGTATACAAAAGAATTTCTGACATCTTTCCATTTTTTTATTTCATTTGTGTTGTACACGATTATATCCATCGCACAAGGGGTCAAATAATTTATGAACCTGCCTTGCTCGTTTATATCTTGGAAGTTTGCTCTCTTTCACAAGAAACATGTCTAAGTCACTATCTTCAGAAGGATTTCCACTAACATACGAACCAAAAAGGATTATTTTCTTTGGATTGTAGCCTTTTACAATAGTTTGTACAATTTCATGAATCTGCTCTTTACTAATCATACTATATTTTCCCAAATTTAAACAAATTTCCTGCCTGATAAATCATCTGGATTTTGTAACACAATCGTCTCCGATTGTGTCGCAATTGAGACAATTGCGTTACTTTCCATAGGAGAAGGAATGAAATCATAGCTGAATTTTTCTTCTATTAGAAATTTTTCTGCTTTCGTATATTTGTTTTTTCAAGACCTCGGTATCTACATCTTTCCATGAGCCGGCCGAGGAAAAGAAAGCTGATTTCTTCTCTTTGGCAGTATCTAAAAAGATAATTATGCCCTCTGACCTTTCTTTATCTCTTACTTTTTCAAAAGGTTTTATTACCCCATTTTCATATATACCTCTAACTGTATTTAACATTTCTAAAAACCTCCTTTAAAAAATTCTTTCATCCATAAGTGAACAAATTTCCTGCTTGATGAATATCAAATAGAATTTTGTAACACAATCGTCCCCCCCGAGAAATCGGGGGTTTGTGTCGCAATTGAGACAATTGCGTTACTTTCCATAGGAGAATAAATTTCCTGATTGATAAATATCCAGCTGAACCTTTGAAAAAGGCTCTATTTCTAAATATTCCGAATTAGTTGAGCCATCAACTAAATTAATTACAATTTTTTCTCGTTGATTAAATTTTTGTAAATTTATTTTTTTAATTTGTAAGATTGGTAATCCTGAATTTATTGCATTTCGTTTGTAGATAGCACCAAAAGATTCAGCCAAAATTGCTTGAATTCCAAGCGAGATAAAGCAATCAACTGCTTGCTGTCTGGATGAACCAGAACCAAAATTTTTCCCAGCAATGATGATATCACCTTTCTCACTTTCCTTTGCAAAATCTTTCCATCCATTAAGATTATCAAATGCATATTGTCCCATCTGATTTATATCTGTGATTGCTAAATATCTATTGTGGAAAATCATATCTGTGTCAATATCGTTTATGAGATTATTATTGTTAGTAATCAACCATATTTTGCCGTTTAGTTTCATATTTTTCTGCATTGGGGATAAAATGAAGCGACGATTATTTCTGTGTCAATTTTTTTGATTTTTTTTATTTTCTAAAATATCATTCTCCAACATTTCATTCATTGCTAATACAATTTTCATGAAATCTTTTTTTATTTTTTTCGGAATTGGGGGACCTGATACATTCTTCAATTTCAGTGGATTAATTGCTCGTCCATTATCATAGATTCTGTAATCAAGATGAGGACCTGTTGACCAGCCAGTTGAACCCACATATCCAATCAGTTGTTTCTGTTTGACATTTGCGCCCACATAAATTCCACGAGCATATCCACTTAAATGTCCATATAAAGTAACATATCTGCTATTTTTATGTCTGATTTTTATACAATGACCAAAGCCATTATTCCAACCTTTGAAAACAACTTTTCCATCAGCTGAAGCAACAATTGGAGTTCCATAAGGAGCAGCATAATCAATTCCATAATGAGGACAGACCTTTTTCAAAATTGGATGGTATCGTGCATAAGAAAAGTATGAACTGATATATGAATAATTTAATGGGGATTTAAGAAATGCTTTCTGAAATGATATGCCATCTTTATCAAAATATCCGTTTGCATTCTTGCCGTCATCAAAAAAGTAGTAAGCAGTAAGGTCAAAATTTTTTCCTTTATATGACGCTGCAAGAATATCGCCATATTTCAGAATTTTGCCATTGTTGGTAAATGCTTCATAAACAAGTTTGCAACTATCTCCTTCTCTTGGGTCTATAAAAAAATCAATATCCCACTGAAAAATATCACTGAAATTCATTACCAATTCTGGACTAACTCCCTGATTTACCATTGATTGATAAATTGATGATTGAATCTGAGAAGACAAGACAAAAATTTCTTTTGATAATTCAACTTCCTTTTTATGCGTGATGAAATCGTCTAATGTGTCTCGGATTACGATATATTTTTCAATTTTATTCGGGAAATATTCCAATCTCTGAACCTGTCCCAAAGTATCAATTTGTATTGCAAAACTATCGTTTGGGTGAGTATATCTGAGGTCAAAATATTTATTAAGAGATTTTGTGATTTTGAATGCTTCTTTCCTATCAACATTTTTTTCAAGTAAGGTAGAAAACAGTGATTCACCTTTTCTTATCTTTCCGGCAATGTTAATGAACTCATGGACTTCTTCTAATTGTTTTTTTGTGCATCCAGAAAGTATAATAAAGATTGAAGATACTAAAATGATGATTGAAAAAAAAGTTTTATTTTTCATTCTACAATTTTCCCTTTAGGGCTGCAAAAGCTGCAGTAACAGGACTGGCAAGATAGGTATCTCCGTCTCCCTGTTTTCCTAAAAAATTGCGATTAGCAGTTGAAATCTGCACTTCTCTTTTGCCAGTCATACCAATTTGACCAGATGCACATCCACCACATCCTGGGTTTGAAATAATTGCACCTGCATCATAGAGAACCTGGATTAATCCTTCTTTAAGCATTTGACCATAAACTTCTTTTGTTGCAGGAACAATTCTCAACATAACTCCTTGTGCAACCTTGTTTCCTTTCAGGATTTCAGAGACTTGCAGCATATCTTCAAATCTACCATTTGTGCAAGAGCCAACAAAAACTGAATTAACCTTCAAACATTTTAACCTTGAAACCTCTTTAACATTATCTGGTTTTGGCGGACAGGCAATTTGCGGTTGTAAATCAGTAACATCAATTTCAATTTCATTGCAATATTTTGCATCTCTATCAGCAAAAATAAATTCTGGATTTTCTCCTGTTCTTTTAATAAGCCAATTTGTTACATTTTCATTTGGATAAGGAAAAGCTACGATACCGCCCATCTCTGTCATCATACTGCATAGAGTAATATATTCTGCGAAACTCAAATCTTGAAGGCATTCTCCATAATATTCAATACATTTCCCCAATGCACCTTTACTTCCTAATTTTCGCAAAACGAAAAGAACTAAATCTTTACCAGTTGTAGGAAAAGTAAATCTTCCTTTTAGATTGATTTTGATTGTTTCTGGTACTTCAAACCAGGTTTTTCCTGTGCAAAAAGTAAAAGCAATATCCTGATCCCCCATCCCCTGTCCGAAAGCTCCAACAGCACCTAGAATGTTAAAATGACTATCTGTACCTACAAGAATTCTGCCCGGTCGTGCAAATCCTTTTTCCATTAAAATATGAGTTCCAATTCCAGCATCAACATCAAAAACTCTTATACCTTGCTTTTTTGCAAATTCACGGCAGATTTGCTGATTGTTTGCATAAGGAATGGTTTTTGCAGGTACAACGCAATCAAAAGTAAAAAGTATATTTTCTACATCTGGTAATCGTTCATCTGGATAGTATTTCTCAAGATTTTTTACTACATTTGGACCGCCGAAATCTCGTGCAGTTCTGATATCTAACTTCATCCAGACAATCTTGCCTGCTTTTACTTTTTCATCTGAATGTGATTGAATGATTTTTTCAACTATAGTTTTGCCCACTTGTTCCTTTCACTCACCGCGAAGACGCAGAGAACGCAGAGATTTTATTTTAACTCATTTATGAATTTAAATATGTCTATAATAAATGATAGATCATTCTTTTTTTGTTTTTGTTTTTTACAGAATATCTGTGAATAATATTTGCGTACTCTTCAATTATTTTATAAAACACTCTTGGCTTCCTTTAGCTTTGTTTCCCAATATTGTTTTCCTTGTTGAGCAAATTCCCAAGCCATCAGGTCATCATATTTTTCAAAATCTTCATCATTAGATTCATATTCTTTAATGAAGTCACTTAGATTTTTGCCATATTTTTCCTCAAAATGTTTTACTTCATCAGAAAAATCTGAAATCTTGCAAAGAATTTCGGTGAGCAAAGTATCCCTTATTATCCTTGACACATCTGTAATTGCCAAATCTTTTAATAAATTCTTAAAGGTGGTACTCTTTGAGACTGTTTTCATAATTTATCTCACTTATTAGAATTCTAATGTAAAAATATAAATGGCATATTTCATAGAAAATAAAAAACTATAATAACTTTAGATTTTATTTAAACTCATTTATGAGTTTAATTATATCTATACCAAATGATATATCTTCTTTTTTTTGCTTAGTTTGCGACTCTCCTAAAGGAAACTCAACATAATTATATTGAAAACTAACAATATTTTTGTAATTGAGATTAATACCCCAACCTTCACAATCTCCAATCTCCTGTCCATATTTATCTGTGCATTCTCCAAATCGCCAAGAAAATATATCAAGCAAAGTTAATTCAATTCCTTTACCCCAGATAGAAGGATTATCACCATATTTAGAATTATCATAACTTGCATAGATTGATAAAAGATATTTAGAAATATCAAAAAGCAAAGGATATTCATCTGCGAGGTTCTTAATATTTATAAATGATAATTTTCCAGCGATTCCAGTTCTATTACCATAAGGCAATGGTTGTTTCTCCTTATCTCCATTATTGTATTTATAAGTCATGTCTGATTTAAATATGTTAACTATATTTATGCCTGCAGTAATATCAAGCCTTATACCACTATCATATATATTTAAAGGAGTTATTTTTATTAGTGCGCCAATATTATTTGATAACCCAGTTCCTTTATTTATTTTCAGGGAATCAGAAATATAAGGCAGCAGATTACTTCGTATATAATCAATACTTAATCCTAATGAAAGTTCCGAGTATTTTCGCAGATTATTGAATAATTGATTTTCTTTAGAAAAATAATTAATGAATTCAAGACAATTAATTCCAAAAGCAAATTGACTGCAGGTCTCATAGGAATTAAACTTCCTCAAAAGATTTCCATGTGCATCATATACTTCTTGTTCACCATAATCCATAGTGGTTCCAAATTTGCTTGAATTATTGAGAGAAGGCAGTAAAATGCCTAAACCCTTCCATCCAAATGTTAAATAGGATGAGTTGTGATAAATGTCCAAATTAAGATCATCAAACCATTTATCATGTGAGTATCCAAAAGCAAATCCTTTATAATACCCAAGTTTTGCTGGATTACTCCAAATATCTAAGGGATTTTTGTGCCAGATATTTGCTGTACCAGAATCAAGTCCAAAAGCTAAATTGGTTGCAGAAGTGTTGTATAAAGTAAAAATACAAGTAAATTCATATAAAGCATAAGAAAAAGTGCATGTAGAAAACATAGAGAATAATACAATAATGAATATAATTTTTTTCTTTTTCATATTTATCATTCTACCTCAAATTGAAATCTAATAGGGTAAAAGAATAAATCTTCTCTATATTAATAATTTCTGCTTCTTAATTTTTTGCCTTTTACATTTTGCCTTATATCCTTATATCCCTATCTCCTTATTTCCTTTTATATACTACTTTCCAGTATTAATTATTGGTGTAATATCTTGTCCCCTCGGGATAAAGATAATCGTATTATTCGGACTATCAATCAGTTTTTTCATCATATCAATTTGGTACCATTTAAAATTTTTTTATGAGAACCTTCCATGCAGTTGGCAATGAAATAGCCACAAGAATGCTCTTAAAAATCTCACCTGGAATGAACGGAATCAATCCTGCGACAAATAATTTATCTTCACCAACAAATCTGCTCAGCCCGAGCAAACCAAAAGCAAATAGAACAATTGTGCCAATCAACATTGCTGCAAATGCAGTCAACATTTTTCTATCCCAGCCATTTTCTGCCAAGTATCCAATAACAAATGCTGCAACTACAAATCCAAACAAATATCCACCTGTGGGACCGCAAAGGTAAGCAATTCCACACCCACCATTCGCAAATACTGGTAAGCCCATTGCTCCTTCTGCAAGGTATGCAACCAATGTTAAAGCACCTCTCTTGCTACCATATGTAAGTCCAATTAAAAGCACTCCAAATGTCTGCATTGTTATTGGCACTGGAGTAAAAGGCAAACGAAATGCTAATTGTGCGGTCAAGGAGATAAAGAGACTGCCACCTAAAATCAATAGCAAGTTATAAATTATCGGATTGCTCAAAATTCCAATTCTTGGAAAACAAGCTTCAGCCATTGTGTTCATTCTTTTTAGATTTTCCATTTTTTCCTTTCACCGCCGAGAAAATATTAGCCACAGATTCACCCCGTGTAATAGTGAAGCGTTTTATATTACACGGGGTAAACACAGATATTCACTGATAAAAAATGCTATTCGAGTTACGGGTTACGGGTTACGAGTTATCTACCAAAAACTTATGTGTCAGAAAAAAAGGAAATTCCTATGCAATAAATTTACAGGGAAAGAATAAAATTTCAATATATTAAAAATTTCTGCCCTATAACTTTTAATTTTGCCTTTTACATTTTGCCTTTTGATTTTTCCCTTATACCTCTATTTCCTTATTTCCCTGTATTAATTATCGGTGTAATCTCCTGTCCCATTGGAATAAAGATAATCGTGTTATTCGGGCTATCAATCAATTTTTTCATCATATCAATTTGATACCATCTAAGATAACTTTCTGTTAGACCTTCTGCAATAGTTTGATTGGCAATTTTGATACCCTCTGCTTCGATAATCTTTCTCTCTTTTTCCTTTCCTTCTTTCTGTAGCGTATAGAGCATCTTTTCAAAATTTTGTTGCTCAGTCTTTTTTGCATTTATTGCTGTTTCTACCTGTTTTGGAAGAGTAACATTTCTTAAAAGAACATCCTCAATAAATATTCCTCTTGGAAATAATTTCTTATGAGCTTCTTCTTTCATTCTTAGAGCAATAGTATCTCTTGCAGAAGAATATACCTGCTCCATTTTAAAGTTACTAATAACTTGTCGGATAATCGTTTTGAGTTCAGGTCGGATAATCTTTGATTCATAATCATAGCCAATTTTTTCATATACCTCTGGTGCTTTATCAGCTATTAAATGAAACAAGCATGTAATATCCATAGGCAGTATGATACCATCAGAAGTTAATGCTTTTATTGCATCGTCGCCTCGGACTCTACCTTCATATCGTGCAGCACTCATTGTATAAGCTTCTGTGCGAACACTCATAGTACGCATAGTTATTAACGGATTTACAAAATTAAGTCCGCTGTGCAAAATCCTTTTTTGCACCTTTCCGAACAGCACCTGCACTTTTACTTTACCTGGTTCTACAACTTTAATCGTTTGTGATAAAACTCCAATTATAATTAGCAAAATAATAATAGTTTTTGCCAGGTTAGCTTTATCATGGAAAATACTCTTTGCCTGCCAATATAGCACAATCAGAATTATAATGATGACTATTATACCCATTTTTCCTCCTATGAGTTATTTCGCCACGAACTTACACGAACACTCACTAACTTTTCATTTTAATATTTCTATTCGAGATGTTTAGGGTAAGTTAATGGCTTATCTCTTCTTTGTTGTGTTTTCTTTGTTTTAGAAAACATTTTTTTCTTTATACTCACCAAATTCATTTCGTAAAACATCACATATTTCTCCAAGTGTAGTATATGTTTTAATTGCGTCAAGAAATGCAGGTATAAGATTATTTGATGATTTAGCATCTTGTCTTATTCTTTCTAAGGACCTTTTTACTTTATCATTATCTCTTTGTTTTTTTACCTCTTTCAATTTTTCAATTTGATATTTTTCAATTTGCTCATTTACTTTTAAAATATCTTGTTCAGGCTTTTCATTTGAAACGAATTTATTAACACCTACAATAATTCTTTCATCATTCTCAATTTGTTTTTGATATTTATATGCACTATCCTGAATCTGTTTTTGAACATAACCCTTTTCAATAGCTTCAATCATACCGCCTAACTCATCAATTTTTTTTATATAATCCATTGCTTTTTTCTCAATCTTATTAGTTATACTTTCAATATAATAAGAACCGGCTAATGGGTCAATGGTATTAGCAACTCCACTTTCATAAGCAACGATTTGCTGAGTTCGGAGAGCAGTTCTTACTGAATCCTCATTTGGAAGAGCTAAAGCTTCATCTCTGGAATTTGTATGTAAAGATTGAGTTCCTCCAAGTATAGCAGCCAGAGTTTGAATTGCAACACGAACAATATTATTATCTAATTGTTGTGCTGTAAGTGTAGAACCAGCAGTTTGAGTATGAAATCGGAGCATTAAAGATTTCAGATTTTTTGCATTGAAACGCTCTTTCATAATTTTTGCCCATAATCTTCTTGCTGCCCTAAATTTTCCTACTTCTTCAAGAAGGTCATTATGTGCATTAAAGAAGAAAGATATTCGTGGAGCAAAATCATCTACATCTAATCCAGCATTTATCGCAGCTTCAACATAAGCAATACCATCTGAAAGTGTGAAAGCAACTTCCTGTGCTGCTGTTGCCCCTGCTTCGCGAATATGATATCCAGAAACAGAAATGGTGTTCCAATTCGGAATATTTTCCGAACAATATTGGAAAATATCAGTAGTCAGACGCATTGAAGGTTTCGGAGGAAAAATGTATGTTCCTCTTGCTGTATATTCCTTTAGAATATCATTTTGAATAGTTCCTCTGAGTTTATTTACTGGAACTTTTTGTTTTTCTGCAACTGCAATATACATTGCTAATAGAATTGTAGCAGGAGCATTTATCGTCATTGAAGTTGAAACCTTATCCAATGGAATTCCATCAAAAAGGGTTTCCATATCAGCAAGTGTGTCAATTGCCACACCTACTTTGCCAACTTCACCTTTGCTCATCGGATGGTCAGAATCATAGCCGAGTTGTGTACAAAGGTCAAATGCAACGGAAAGTCCTGTTTGTCCTTGCGAAAGAAGATATTTATATCTCTTATTAGATTCTTCAGCGGTACCAAAGCCAGCATACTGCCGCATTGTCCAGAGGCGACCACGATACATTGTTGGCTGAACCCCACGGGTATATGGATAAAATCCTGGATAGCCAATATCTTCATCAGAGTCCATCGCAGAAATATCGTCCTGTGTATAGAGCCGTTTAACAATCTCTGAAGAACCGGAGATAAATTTTTCTTTTCTCTCTGGATGTTTTTTGACAACCTTGTTCACGATTTCTTCATATTTTTGTTTCATTCTTTGGCAAAAAATTATAACTATTTACTGCCAACCACTAATTAACGCTAATTTTCGCTAATTAAGAGAAAAAAATTAGTGTCTACCCTGTTAGATAATTTTATTATCCGGGTGGAGATAGAAATAAAAAACTGAATATCTAACGGGGTAAATTCGCGTATATTCGCGGTTAAATCAATTATTATTTTGCGGTTTACCCCGTTAAATATAACAAACCGAAGAGGATAATAATTATATAATTCATCCTTCGCAGTGCTACGGAGAATGGACAATGTGAATTATTTAACGGGGTTTACCCCGTTAAGCTTTTTCAAAACTTTAATGTGAAACAATCAATTTATAAACTTTATCAGTTCTTTTTGAATTCAGGCAAATTTTATAAAAATACACACCATTTGCAGGAAAATCATCATCCGCATCTCGTCCATTCCAATAAATCTGATTATATCCTGGCTGGCAGAGTTCATTATCAATTCTCTTTATCATTTTTCCTGCAATTGTAAAAATTTCTATATCAACTGTTGCATCTCCATCTAAATAAAAAGTGAAATATGTATGAACATCCATTGGGTTTGGATAATTAAGCACATTATAAGCACTTATACAGCCTGGCTCCTTTATTTTAAAAGTTACATCCTTAAAACTAGGTAGATTAAAATTATCAAACACAACTAATCTCAATGTATGGTCACCGGGTTCTATACTGCTAATTTTGTATTCAATAGCACCATCAGTATAAGAATTGAGATTATATATAAACTTATCAGTAACATTTTCTTCATATTCATCATCTATTGTCAGCAAAATTCTATGTCCAGGAGTATTTGTAATATTTATTCCATTGCTATCTGAAATATCTGCAAAAAGTTTAGGTGTCGTAGAAACATAATCTCCATCGTTAAAAGATTTTCTATCAAGCCAAATATCTATTGTGGGAGGTCCATCATTTACAGCATCAGAATAACCATTAATAATCAAATTGTGATTATCTGGTTCTGTCCTTTTTTGATAATTCATTACAATATCTTGAGTTTTATTTATGTTTACACTATATGCAAGAATATGTCCTTCCTGTCCTCCACGAATATCATCTGGAACTATGAAATTTAGAGAAAATGAATCTTGATAACATGAAACTGGACCTTTGAATATTGGCTTTCCTTTTATTATATAATGGCGTTCATAAGGTTCGATATCCACATAATAAGTTCCTTCATAATCGGTATCATAGGTAACAGCAAAAACTTCTGTATACTGACTACTTATATCAGATATAGTTCCTTTTAAATATCCAGTTTGCCTGGCTTGTAATGAATCATCTGGCAATGCATCTGGGATTTTGAGAAACCCAGAAATTGGGGGAATCACTAATTGTATAACTGGGTCACCAAATAGTATATATTTCTTATTTAAACCTTTACATTTAGCCATTAAAATTGATTCTCCAATACGAATATTATTATCTGCTTGTGTTACAAGTGAATCTACCACTTTACTACATTTATCAGAATACCCAACCCCTCTTGAAGCTGCAAGTGATGCGATTGCCCCTTTATCTTTGGTGACAACCATTTTCTCAGCCATACATTCAAAAGTATTTGAATCAAAATGCCCTACATTACAGGATGCAGCGACAAAAAAAGTAAGAAAGTCGGCATTATTCAACCTTGAAATATCTCTACTTCCGCGAAAATAGTCCTCATCACCAAGTACATCATAACCACCATGACCTATATAGTAAAATACAGCAACTCCATTATTAATAGATGCTATTATATCCTCTCTAACTTCAGGTTTATTCTGAAATTCATCAAGTGGGTATTCCACTCCATATATCTTTATTAGTTCAACATTGTTTTGAATCACATCTGCACAATATTCTTCAGCATACTCAGTATGCACAGGTTCTTTATAATCACCATCCTTAAGAGCATCGTCTGCAGATAGAATAATTCTATCTCTCCAGAAACCATAAATAGGATATTTAACATACTCAATAACCTTATTTGTAGATATTTCAAATTGTGATAAATTTTGACATGGAAACCTCCCAATCATCATATCAGGACAGGAGCCACTATTAAAATATACATAATAATCATCAGAAGCGGTGGTGCCATTAATAAAAGGGGGTAACTTGTTCTTATCATCAGTAATGGATTCATATTTTCTAAAATCATTCGTCCCATCTCCAGCTAAAATTGCATAAGAAACTATATTTTCAGATCCTGAACTATAATAATCAAGAGCATAATGCAGAAAATATCTAATAGCAACTACATCTGGTAAGCCCCAGGAAAATTCATCATAGATATAACTTAATTTAGCAACAAGGACAGTCATACTATCAATTTCACTATGCAAATCTGCTAATTCTTTTGATTTTTCATAAAGCACTTCCGGAGTTATGATAATAACATCTGTATTTGCAAGTTCTATGTTATCCCTTAAATAGCAATCCTTATCTTCTCCAACAACCTGACCATTTTGATTATATGAGTAATATACTTCTCTTTCATGAAGTATCACTTCAATAATTTCAGTTGGTGTTAAGTAACCTCCATAACACACAGCATAATATTTTGTATTTAAATTAGTTATTGAATTAATAAATGTAAGGGTATTGGACTCAGGATTATAATTATAATTTTCTGATGAAATTGTATCTACATCATCAAAATCTTTAATCTTAAAGATATACAGTTCATTATTTTGTACATTATCAATTTCAATTTCATACTCGGTATTTGTTTGAGGTAGAGAAAAAGCCACTCTATTATTTTCCATTGATAGATTTTTATCATATTCTACTTTATAATAATCAAAATAAAGTGATTTTGAAGGAGAAATAATTATTGAATTATTACCATTTTTCAGAAAATTTCCTTCCAAATATACTGGATTTCCCCAAGTAATATCTGGAGTTTCATTATTAACTTTTATTGTAGTACCGGAATATAATCCTGTATTAAATTTTAACTCAATCTTTTGGTTTTCATTTTCTACAAGATTTGAAACAGTAAAACTAAAATTATATAAACTGCCTGAAGACATATTTTTCCAGAACCATTTGATTCCATTAGAATCTTCTCGTAAATTTTCTTCTTCAAAATGCACTGTGAAATGATAAGATTGGAGTAATTCTTCTTTAGGAATTGTTGGTTTAGAATTTAATATTAATTTTTTTTCGGTTTTATTAGTAAAATCCGTATTGTATGTAAGCCAATAAATATTTTCCCCAGTGTAAGGATTATAGTATTGACTGCTGTAATATGGATTCATTTTGCTTCCATTTGTATCACGAGCATAAAAGTAAATTGAAAAATCATCTCCGAATTGTGATAAAAAAACTGGAATTTCTCTTAAATCTGTGGGCCCTGTATAACTGTTTCTATTTAATGAATAACCCCCACCATTGAATATTTTTATAGATTCTGGAGCCAAATCATCTACAAAAATGCCAGCATTTGCTAGCTCGCTTTTTGTTATCTTGTAGATTCCATCTTGGGTAATTGGAATTTTGAACCATCTATCGGCATGCGAAAAAGGATTGTCAGGAACTTCTCGTTTTCGCTCAATAGACCAGTATTTTGCGATATTGAAATTTGTTATAGAATTCTTAAAAATGTTTTCAAAATTTTTATCTTTAAAAACATTCTTATTACTACCATTGCCAGGAAAATTTATTTTTAATTTAAATTGCCCAGTAATAATAAGTTGATTGTTCTCAACAGAAAAAGGATTAATGATAAATTTTACAACTCTTTGATTTCTCCAATAATATGGTTCAGAAATTTCTATAAGCTCAGGTGAAAGTGTATTGTAGTAAGTATCAGGGTTAATTTGATAAACTAATTGGCAGGTTTCAGATTCTTGTGTTTTAATAAATTTTGGATATGGGGCAACTGGGTATTTTAGAGTTGTGCTTGTAACATTCGTTTCAAATTTTGTATAATTTATTTGCCCTTCTGGAGGAATTCCTACAGTGAAAATATAAACAGGGAGTCGTGCATCTCCTTCAATCTCTTTATATGTAAGGTTTTTTGCATTTATGAAAGAAAAATTCTCTGTATATCTAATATCATAATCTTCAAGCTTAAATTTAAGAATAAGGAAATTAGTATTTGATTCTATAACATTTAAACTATTTCCAATAAGATTCTCAAATAGAAAGGTAAAATTAAAAAATAAAAATAAAATAAGTAATTGCTTTTTCAATATTTTTAAAAGTATGGTTTGTAAATAAATGAAATCAATGATTTTTAAAACTCAAATTTGCTTACAAAATTTGCTAAACGAGACTTTCTTCGATTAGCATTATTTTTGTGTATTACACCTTTTTTTACTGCCTTATCAAGTAAAGAATAGATCTTTGGTAACATTTTTTCCATTTCAGTTTTATTAGAAATTTTCTTAAGCTTTTTGATCATTGTATTAATGCTTTTCTTTACATATTTATTTCTAACTCTTTTTTTTTCATCCGAACGAAGTCTTTTTTTACAAGATTTATGTTCTGGCATTATTCTCCTTCCAAAATAGAATAAATTAAATATCTATGAGTTCACTATAAAAAGGTATCTCCCACGAAATACGCGAAAAATACATGCGTATATTATCAGGCTCGGCGCCTCTGTCTCGTCTCCCGATATATCGGGAGACGGGCAGACGGGCTGAATTTACACAAACCATTTTCGAGTATTTCGTGTGTTTCGTCGGTCTCGGCGCCCAGACGGACGGGTTTTTATAGTGAACTCATCTATAAATAATTTTAATCAAATCATATACTTTATTTAATGTATTAAATATTTTGTAATTAACTTTCTTAAAAAAAGAATATTCAAACATACTATTATTAAAAAAATAATTAATAATACAATCAAATTCTTAATCCCTAATATATTTATTATTCCTGTAATAACTGCTGAAATTCCTATACTTAAGAATATAAACTTATGAGCAAAAATTTCAATAAAAATTAGTATAAGACCAATAACAATCCAAATCAACCATGATAACATAATTAAGCCTTCTAATTAGTGCCTATCTGTAAACTCTGAAAACCTTGCGAATGGTCGAAGACCTTCGCAATGGTCAAAGACATACAACCATTACGGAGGTTTCGCATCGGTCTCGGCGCCCAGACGGAAGCTTAACCATCCGTAAGGTTTTATAATACCAACTTTATGGACAGACACTAATTATTCCCATTAGAATTACTTTCGTTATTAGTTTTTGGAGATTCTGAGTCTTTTTCCTTATGAGCCGGTCTTCTTATATACTTTCTTTTAATTCTTTTTTCTCCACCATAACCACTATAATATCTTCCATATCCATATTTACCACTTGCATACGAACCATATTTTGAGGATCCATGACGAGTTTTTATTCCAAGTATGGCAAATAATTTTGTAAAACCTACAATAAAAAAATAGATGATAACTAATGCTACAGAAATTACAATAATTGATAGAAAAAAAGTGCCAATAAATGTCCTAAATGAACTTTTAACAATATCACCTTTTAATACTACATTTGATATATCAATTTTTGCTAATATATAGTTTTCTCTTTCCTCTTTTTCTTCTAATTCTTTTGAGAGAGCATCTATTGTTTCATCCAGTTTTTTTTGAGCATTCATTAATCTAACATCGTAAGTTCTTGAATTAGCGATTCTTTCCTGTATTTCCTGTCTTTTCTTTTCAGCAATTTGTAATCTTCTCTTTAATCCTTCAATTGAAACTGATTCTGGAGATTTTATCAATTCATCAGAAACCAAACTTGGCAAATTCATTATTGGAGATAGAAGTTCTTTATAATTCTTAGATGGCAATTCAACTAATTTTGTGATATTACTACCAGTTCTAATTGAATATAATACATTCAGGTTATTATTAGATAGGATTTTATTAACATTATTTTTAATTTCCTGAATATCTTTTGAAACAAATTTCAATTTTAATTTAGTATCATAATTGAAATCATTAAAAAGTTTCTCGGCTTTTTCTGGAGAACTTCCCATATCATTTGAAGGTTTACGAACGACTTCCATAAAATTTGATAATTTAAGTGCAAAAACTAATGATACAAACACAACACCTATTATTAATAAATTTTTAATTCTTCTGGTTAGATATAATGAAACCATTTTATCTCCTAAATTGAAATCTTAATTAATCTACAATCAAATTCTTAATTAAATTTTTTTATTTTTGCATTTGCTCTAATAGCATACGATATTATAGCAAAAAATAACATTACTATTCCTAATATCAACACAATTTTTTGTAAAGAAATTTTTAATGATATATCTCTTTTAAAAAAATTAATATCAATAACATAAAGCCAAATTGAAACACTTATAAAAGAAGCTGCAATTTTACCATAAATATTTGAACTTGGTACTATCCTAAATTTAATAGCCAATATGTAACCTCCAGTTAGAATTAAGATTTCAAATAAAAGTATAGTAATAAAAGCCCAGAGGGGAAAATTTCTATAAAAAAGTAAAAATACAAATATTGTAAGAGCAAATATTTTATCAACAAATGGATCAATAATCTTCCCTACAGCAGTAGCTTGGTTAAGAATTTTTGCAAGGAATCCATCTAAAATATCAGTAAGACCAGCAAAAATAATAAGTAAAAATGCCCATATATTTTTGTTTTGAAATAGCAAGATAAGAATAAAAGGTAATATTAGCAAACGAGTGATTGTTACAATATTAGGAACAGTAATAAAAGTTTTAGGATTAAAATCAACTGGGGAGAAACCTGACTTGGTGGTATACATATTATGATTTTTTATCTAAGTAAAATTTTTCTCTTAAAATTTTGCAAAAATATTTATCTGGTAAGTGAACAAATTTTGTATAAAATTCTGCCTTTCCCACACAAATTCTATCATTAACTTTAATTTTATTTATATTTTCCCCATCAATATTAAAATACACATTTTTTACATCACTTCTTAAAATGATATTTAATTTAGAATTGGCTGGAAAGATAATTGGTTTGAGAAATAAGTTGTGTGGATTTATTGGTGTGATAGTAACCACCTCACACTCGGGAAAAATTATAGACCCACCGGCTGATAAAGAATAGGCAGTTGAGCCTGTTGGCGTAGCAACAATGACTCCATCAGCTCTTATATTATAAACAAGTAGTTCATCTTTATAAATATCAATATCAATTAATTTTGGATGTGCTCCTTTATAGATTACACAATCATTGATTGCATAATAATTTTTCTGATGTTGACTTTTTAAATAACAAGAAAGCACAAGTCGTTGTTCAATAGTAAAATTATGTTGAATAATGTTTGATATAACAGCACTAAATTCATCTTTCATACATTCAGATAGAAAACCGAGTTTGCCTAAATTAAAACCCAGCATTGGTATGTTTTCTTCAATAACCAATTTTGCAGCAAGTAGCATAGTGCCATCACCACCAAAAACAATTAACATATCAATAATATTATCAGAAAATTTATCTATATATTGAACATTTTGCAAATCATGAGATTGCTGGTTTGTTAAAAGAAATACATTTAGATTATCTCTTTTTAGCAAAGATATTTTTTCATTAAGGAAATCTTTGTCTTTGTGATTTAATGGATTATAAAATATACCAATATTTTTCATAATTTAAACTGAAAAGAATTTATTTCTAAATTTATATGCATTTAATGTAAAAATTTTGAATAGTATTTTTTCCTGTCAATAAATATAAGTTTTGATTTCTAATAACTCAAGTTTCGCATATATTATTGAAATGTATTAAACAAATTATTTGACAATAAAAAGCATTAACAATAATTATTTTAATAAAGGTAACAAATATGTCAATCCCAATAGTCGCGATAATCGGAAGACCTAATGTAGGAAAGTCCACCATTTTTAATCGTATGGTGCGAAAAAGACTTGCAATAGTTGATAAAGAATCCGGTGTTACGAGAGACAGAAAATATCAAGAAACTGAATGGTCAGGTTATTCATTTATAGCTGTAGATACTGGTGGGATGGTGCCAAACTCATTTGATGAAATGGAACAGTTAATTCAGTTGCAAGTAGAAATAGCAATTCAAGAAGCAGATATTATTATTTTTGTTCTTGATTGCAAAACGGTAATAACTACAACAGATGAGCAAATTACAAAGAAATTATTTCCCATCCTTGATAAAGTAATTTTCGTTTTAAACAAAGTAGATAATCAAAAAGATGAGTTATATTTATTTGATTTCTTGAATTTAGGTCTTGGAGAGCCAATTGGAATCTCTGCAATTAGTGGAAGAAATTTTGGTGAATTGTTAGATAATGTAGTTGAAAAAATTCCACCAGGTAAATCTGAATATGATATATTAAATAAAGAATCAATAAAAATCGCAGTTGTTGGAAAACAAAATGTAGGAAAGTCTTCATTAGTTAATAAAATCATTGGTCAAAATGCAGTAATTGTTACTGAAATTCCAGGAACCACACGAGATTCTATACACCTCAATTTTAACTATAAAGAAAGACCTATGACAATAATTGATACTGCAGGACTTCGGAAAAAGAGCAAAGTGAAATTTGGCATTGAATATTTTAGTAATCTACGTAGTTTACGAAGCATAAACTCATCAGATATAGTTTTAGTATTGCTTGATGCCCAAGAAGAAATTTCTTTACAAGATAAACGAATAGTAGAATATACACAATCCCAATATAAGGATATTATTATTGTGGTGAATAAATGGGACCTTATAGCAAAAGAGAATGATACAACCAGTAAATATATTCAAAAAATCAGGGAAGAAATGGGATTCATTAACTATGCTCCAATTATATTTATTTCTGCATTAACAGGAAAAAGAGTCAATAAACTTCTGGAACTTATATTATATGTTGAAGAACAAAGTAACTTAAGAATTCCAACCAGCAAACTAAATCAATTTTTTCAATCAGTATTTCAGAAATATGCTCCTCACCATCCATCAAAAAAAAATGTTAAATTTTATTATTGCACAGAAGCAAATGTTCATCCTCCAACATTTGTGTTTAGTGTTAATAATCCAAAATTAATTACTGAAAATTATAAACGATATATTCATAACCAAATAAGAGAAATATATAAATTTGAAGGTGTTACATTAAGATTTAAATATAAAGGAAGAAAAAATTGAAATTTATTATTGCAATCATAATTGCTTATCTACTTGGTGCTATACCGAGTGGTTTTATTCTTGGGAAAATACTTAAAAAAATTGATATCAGGAATTATGGAAGTAAAAATATTGGTGCAACCAATGTATTTAGAGTAATTGGTGTAATTCCGGGTATCATCTCTCTTATTTTTGATTTTTTAAAAGGATTTTTTGCAGTTCAAATTGGACGCTGTATTCTTGAAAGTCCAACGAATATATTCAATATTTCAATTTTAAATGTCTTTAATAATATTAAAGGAACTCAAACTTTTCAAATTTTGATTATTATAGTTGGAATTTCTGTAGTGTTAGGTCATATATTTCCTATTTTTTTAAAGTTCAAAGGTGGTAAAGGTGTTGCGACTGGAGCCGGTGCTTTTATAAACATAATTCCTGTTCCTGTTATTTATGCTTTAATTCCTTTTGTAATAATACTAATTATTTTTAGATATGTATCTCTTGCATCTATGATTGCAGTAATAACATTTTTCGGCACAGAATTAATAAAAAACATACCAAATTTTGACGAGCTTCCTTTTTTAATATTGACAGCTTTTATTATGATTTTAATTATTTTTCGTCATAAAGAGAATATAAAAAGGTTAATGAATGGCAAAGAGAAAAAGCTATGGTAACGCCGTAAACGGCGTATCCTTCATATTCTATCATAATCCCAGTCGTATAACCCAGTGAAATATTCCTTATAGAATTTCACGGGTTAAAAACGACTGGGCTACGGAATGCCTTTTTATGAGAGAAAAAGGAAAAAATATGTACAAGGGGCGTTTACGCCCTTATAGTCAATAACCCAGCCATTCATGGCTGGGAAAAGAAAAACAGAAGAAGATATCAGGGCGTTCACGCCCTTCCCACAGAAGAGAATTAAAAAAATATTATGTGCGGAATAATTGGAATTTATCAAAAGGACAAAAAACACACAAATGCTGCCAAACTTGCAGCTTATGCTCTTTTTGCTGAACAACATAGAGGTCAAGAAAGTTGTGGAATCGCTGTTTCTGATGGCAATAAAATTTCTATAACAAAAGAAATGGGCTTGGTTAAGGAAGTATTTACTGAAAAAAAATCGAAAAAAATGGATGGCAAATTAGCAATTGGACATGTTCGTTATCCTACAAAAGGAAAATCTAACATAAATAATGCCCAACCCTATCTTCTTAATACACTTTCTGGACAAAGCTTTGCTTTAGTAGGTAACGGAGATATCGTAAATTACTCTAATATTCGCAAGCAATTAGAAAAACAAGGTGTATTCTTTGAATCAGAAAACGATGGAGAATTGATATTAAAATATCTGGTTTTCTGGCATATAAAAAAAGGATTGTCAATCATAGAATCAATAAAAAAAATTATGCAAAACTTTCAAGGCTCATATTCAACATTGTTGCTTATAAAAAATAAAATATATGCATTTCGAGATCCTTATGGAAATAGACCTTTTATAATTGGAAAAAAAGATAATACTTATGTTTTCGCTTCTGAAACCTGCTGCCTAAATATTGTAAATGTTGATTTTATACGAGAAATAAATCCTGCAGAAATACTTATTGTTGATGAAAAAGGGCTTAAGAGCACTCCACAAAATCCAAATAATTATCGCACAAGTAATCACAATGCACACTGTGTTTTTGAAATGATATATTTCTCCCGTCCTGATAGTATAGTTTATAACCATAAAGTATATGATTTTCGTGAAAAACTTGGACAAAAGCTTGCTGAAAAGGAAAGTAATATTCCTGATATTGTGATACCAATTCCTGATTCAAGTAATTTCATTGCTCTTGGTTATGCAAAAGGTTTAGGAGTGGATTTCAATTTTGGATTGATTAGAAATCACTATGTTGGAAGGACTTTTATTGTTCCAGAGCAAACAATTCGTGATGAAGGTGTCACTCAAAAATTCAATGCCTTGCCTGATTATTTCAAAGGGAAAATTGTTACATTGGTAGATGATTCTATTGTTCGCGGAACAACAATTCGTAAATTAGTAAAAATGGTTAGAAAAAATGGTGCTAAACAAGTTCATATAAGAATTGGCTCTCCTATGGTAAAATTCTCGTGCTTCTATGGAATAGATACACCCACTCGTGAGGAGCTTATTGCAAATCAAAAAACAGTAGAAGAAATTAAAGATTATATGGGAGCAGATTCACTGCGTTATCTAACTATCGAAGATTTAAAAAATTTGGTTGATAATAATAAAGAATTTTGCTATGCGTGTTTTGATGGAAAATATCCAATAAAAACTTTGCCACAAAGTCACCAAGTCCCGAAGGATAAATTTTTATTTTAATTTCTTAATTATCTTAGTGTCTTTGTGGCAAAAAAGGACAAAATGAATATAGAAGAGAGTAAATTAAAAAATATTCTGAACGAATTTTCTAACAAAAAAATTCTTGTAATTGGCGATTTAATGCTTGACCATTATATAATTGGAGATGTTAAACGAATTTCACCCGAGGCACCAGTTCAGGTTGTAAAAGTAGACAATGAACACTTTGGACCAGGTGGAGCTGCAAATGTCGCAAATAATATTAAATCTCTGGGTGCTGTCCCTTTTGTGATTGGAACTGTGGGTGATGATTCAAATGCGGAAAAATTGTATTCTATTTTTCAGAAACAAGGAATTTCAAATAATGGCATCTTCATAAATAAGAATCAACCAACCACTCAAAAAACCAGAGTTATTGCCAGACACCAACATCTTATTCGTATTGATTTTGAAAACTTAGATGAACTTTCTGATGACCTAACCCACAAAATCAAAGAATACTTTAAGAAAATTGTTAAAGAAGTGGATGCAATCATTATCCAGGATTATAATAAGGGTATGCTTTCAAAAAATCTTATCAAATTCATCCTTAAAACTTCCAATAAAAACAAAAAAATTATTGGAGTTGACCCCAAAGTCTATAATTTTTTAGAATATCAAAATGCAACTTTATTCAAACCAAACAAACAAGAAGTAGCAAACAATCTTAATATAGAAATAAAAAATGAGGAAGATTTACTATTTGCTGCTAAAAGATTAAAGCAAAGAATTAAGTGTGCTTATCTGGTCATTACACTTGGCGAGGAAGGACTATTTGTTTATGAAAATGAAGAAACATATTGGAAAATTCCAACTTTTTCCCAAGAAGTTTATGATGTTTCTGGAGCAGGTGATACAGTAATTTGTGCACTTGTTTTAGCAATGGTTTCTGGTTGCGATATAAAAACATCATCAATAATTGCCAACCACGCTGCAGGTGTTGTTTGTGGAAAAGTTGGAGCTGCAGCAGCTTCTCCAGAAGAGATTATTCTCTCATTTAAGAAATGGAATAAATCATGATTGTTACAAGACAAGAAATAAAAAAGATTGCAGAAAATCTTCATAAGCAAAATAAAAAAATCATATTTACAAATGGTTGTTTTGATATTCTTCACCGTGGTCATATAGAATATTTAAAAGAAGCAAAAAAACTTGGTGATGTTTTAATTATTGGTCTTAATAGTGATGATTCAGTAAAAATAATTAAAGGAGAAAATCGCCCAATAAATTCTGAAGAAGATAGAGCTGAAATCCTATCTCAACTAAAACCTGTGGATTTTGTTGTAATTTTCAATGAGGACACACCTTACGAATTAATTAAAAGCATTGTTCCAGATATTTTAGTTAAAGGTGGAGATTGGAAAACTGAAGAAATTATCGGAAGTGATATTGTAATTAAAAATGGTGGTAAAGTAAAAAGCCTGAAATATTTTCCAAATAGTTCCACAAGTATTATTATAAAAAAAATTATTGCTTTGTAGAATTTTAAATTTAATAAATATATATGAGTTCTGCAAAATTGCATTCTCATGTCATTCCAAAGGCTCACAGATGTCAT